>DATHQA010000324.1:0-2930 GCA_035483375.1 Rhizomicrobium sp.
GGATGAGGCGACGCTGAAGCTGCGCCAAACCAATGTCGATGTGCTCGAAAGGCAGCGCAAGGAAACGCAGGAGCAATTCGATGTCGGCGAACTCACGCGCACCGATGTCGCGCAATCCGAAGCCCGCCTTGCGGGCGCGAAATCCGATCTGATAACCGCGCAGGGACAACTCGCCGTCGATCGCGCGACATTCGAACAGGTGATCGGCCGCCCCGCCGAAACGCTGGAGCCGCTGCCGGCGCTGCCGAAACTGCCCGCCAATCCCGATGTGGCGGTGGCGGCCGCGATGCAGGCCAATCCGTCGATGCTCTACGCCAACGCAAACGAGAAAGCGGCGGATTATGCCGTGGACGATGCGTTGGGTGCGCTGCTGCCGAATGTGTCGGTGGCGGGCGAATATCAATATCAAAAGGGCGGATTGAACTCGCTCGATTTCGGCGGCCCAGGCACGACGGAGCAGAACCTTGCCGTACTCGGCCAGGTCAATGTGCCTATCTATCAGGGTGGCGCGGAAGACGCGGCGGTGCGCCAGGCCAAAGAACAGCATGTACAGTCACAACATGACGTGCTGACGGCGGATCGTCAGGTGCGCCAAGCCGTGGCGAGTGCGTGGGAGACATACGACTCCGCGAAAGCGACGATCACGTCCAATCAGGCGCAGGTGAAAGCGAACCAGATCGCATTCGAAGGCGTGCAGAAAGAACAGCAGGTCGGCGGGCGCACGACACTCGATGTGCTCAACGCCGAAGAGGAATTGCTCAACTCGCAAGTGTCGGTCGTGGCGTCGGAGCGCAACGCGACGATCAATGCCTATCAATTACTTGCAGCGACCGGCGGCCTCACCGCGCAAGCGCTTGGACTGCCTGTGAAGATCTACGATCCGCTCGACCATTATAACAGCGATGCGGGCCGCTGGATCGGCCTGGGTGAGTGGTAACCCCCCGTGCTTTCCTTCGCCATCCTTCTGTTTTAGGGTCGGAGACGTCACTCTCAAACCAGCACGGATATTATGGCGAACCCCGCCACCAGCACCGCACACGAACCGACGATGGAGGAAATTCTCGCCTCCATCCGCAAGATCATCTCCGAAGATGCGCCCGCGGAAGGTGCCTCTGCCGAGGCTGCCGCCTCCCCACCGTCGCCTGCGCTCGAACCCGCGCATGTGGAGGAAGAGGATTTGGACGTTCTCGAGCTGACCGAGGAGATTCCGGAAGAGAAGCCCATCGTGCACACGGCTCCGCCCGAGCTTGCGGATGACGTCGTGTTCGAGCCGATCGAGGAGCCAGCCATGACCCACGCGCATGACGAAGCGAGTGACGGCATCTTCTCCGACAAGACCCGCGCGGCGATGGACAATACATTCGCCGGCATCGACGACACGCAGGAAGACGAAGCGCCCGTCGAGCACGTGCCCGCGCCGATTCCCTCCGTGGACGGCAGCAGTATCGCGGCCGCCTTCGAACATGCCGTGCGGCTGAGTGTCGAACCCGTGCTGCGCAATTGGCTGGGCGCCAACAGCGATGCGATCATGGACCATATGAAGCCGCTTATCCGCGAATGGATGGACGAGAATTTCCCGCCACTTCTCGAGAATGCGGTACGGAGCGAGGTAGCAAGGGCCGCGCGTAGCAAGCGCTAAGCCCTCTGTCCCGTTACCTTTTCCGCCCTTATTCACGCTTGGGCGGACTATGCTAGAAGAATTCCATGCTCGATAAGACCTTCAATCCCGGCGAAGTCGAACGTCGCATTTATGCACAATGGCAGGAGAGCGGCGCGTTCCACGCTGGCCGCCGCCCGCACGCCGAGCCGTTCTGCATCATGATCCCGCCGCCAAACGTGACGGGGCGGCTGCATATCGGCCATGCGCTGAACAACACGCTGCAGGATTCGCTGGCGCGGTTCGAACGCATGCGCGGCAAGGATGTGCTGTGGCAGCCGGGCACCGATCACGCGGGCATCGCGACGCAGCTCGTCGTCGAGCGGCAATTGGCGGAGCGCCAGCAAAACCGCGTGGCAATGGGGCGCGAGAAATTCCTCGAAGCCGTGTGGAAATGGAAAGAGGAATCGGGCGGAGCAATCTCAGAACAATTGCGCAGGCTCGGCGCGTCCGCCGATTGGTCGCGCGAACGCTTCACGATGGATGAAGGGCTTTCGCGCGCGGTCGTGAAGGTGTTCGTCGAGCTATATCGCCAGGGCCTCGTCTACAAGGACAAGCGGCTCGTCAATTGGGATCCGCGCATGCAAACCGCGGTGAGCGATCTCGAAGTCGAGAACATCGAAGTCAAAGGGAATTTGTGGTATATCAAATATCCCATAGAGGGCGAGGCGGGCCGGTTCATCACGGTCGCCACGACGCGGCCCGAAACGATGCTCGGCGATACGGCCGTGGCGGTGCACCCCGATGATGCGCGTTACAAAGCGCTCATCGGCAAGAATGTGATCCTGCCGCTTGCGAACCGGCCTATCCCGATTGTGGCCGACGAACATTCCGATCCGGAAAAAGGCTCGGGCGCGGTGAAGATCACACCGGCGCATGATTTCAACGACTTTGAGGTCGGCAAAAGGCATAACCTCCCGGTCCTCAACATCCTCAATCGTGACGGCACGCTAAACGATGCTGTGCCGCCCGCCTATCGCGGCAAGGATCGTTTCGCCGCGCGCAAGGAAATCATTGACGATCTCGAAGCGCTGGAACTCATCGAGAAGATCGAGCCTATTACGCATGCCGTGCCGCATGACGAGAAGACGAAAACCATCGTGCTCGAACCTTATCTCACCGAGCAATGGTATCTGAACGTCGCGCCGCTTGCGGAGAAAGCGATCAAAGCGGTCGAAGACCACCGCACGCACATCATGCCAGAACAATGGGAAGGCGTTTATTTCAACTGGCTGCGCAATATCCATCCGTGGTGCATCTCGCGCCAGCTTTG
>DATHQA010000325.1:0-3279 GCA_035483375.1 Rhizomicrobium sp.
GAGCAGCGCCGTGCCGACATTGTAGGGAAGATTGGCCGCGACATGCACGGGCATCGCGATATTTCGTTCGCGCAGCATTTGCGTTTCGTCGAGCGCGAGTGCATCGGCGGAAATGATTTCGAGACGTCCCGGATAGACCGCGGTGATCTCAGCAAGCGCCGGCAGGCAACGGTTGTCGCGTTCCACCGCAATGACGCGCGCGCCTTCCGCAAGCAGCGCACGTGTGAGGCCGCCGGGCCCCGGGCCTATTTCATAGACGATATCGTTTTCGAGCAGGCTTACCGCGCGTGCGATGCGTCCCGTGAGATTGAGATCGAGAAGAAAGTTTTGGCCGAGCGATTTCTTTGCGGCGAGGCCATGCGCGGCAATCACTTCGCGCAATGGCGGCAAGCCGTCATCGCTCACGCGCGTGCGTCCGCCATTTGTGCGGCCAATTCGACCGCCGCGATCATGCTGCGCGCATCGGCTTTGCCCTGGCCTGCAATATCGAGCGCGGTGCCGTGATCGGGCGACGTGCGCACAATGGGCAGGCCCAGCGTCACGTTCACGCCATCCCAGAACGAAAGCGTCTTTATCGGGATCAGCGCCTGATCGTGATACATGCAAAGTGCCGCATCATATTTCGCGCGCGCGGCTTCGTGGAACATCGTGTCGGCGGAAAGCGGGCCGATGACATTGTGGGCCTTCGCGCGCAACGCGGCGATGGCGGGCGAGATAATTGTTTCGTCTTCTTTTCCTTGCGTGCCGGATTCGCCCGCGTGTGGATTAAGGCCCGCGATTGCCAAGCGCGGGTGAGCGATACGAAAATCGCGCGCGAGATCGCGCAGCATGACCTCCGCCGTTTCGACGATGAGGTTTTGCGAAATGCTCTTCGGCACATCCGCAAGCGGAATATGGATCGTCAGCGGCACGACGCGCAGTTCGTCGCTCGCAAGCATCATGACGGCGCGCTTGGCACCCGTCAGATGCTGTAGATATTCGGTGTGACCGGGATAGGCGAAACCGGATTGCGTGAGCACGGATTTGTGGATCGGCGCGGTGACGATGGCGGATGCTTCACCGTTCATCGCGGTTGCAACCGCAACATCGATGGCCTCGATAACGGCAGCGGAATTCACGACATCGAGCTTGCCGGGCTCCCGTTTCGCCTTCGCCTTCGTCGCGATGATCGCTTCGGCCGGAATTTCACCACATGCGCGGAACACATCCGCGTCGCCCACCAAACGCAACGCCCGCGCGCCCACGCGCCCACCGAATTTCCGATAGGCCGCAACAGCGATTTCCGGCCCGATACCCGCGGGCTCGCCCATCGTCACAAGGATCGGTGCGTCAGATGCAGGCTTCGGATCACTTGTCTTCGACATCGGCGCTGCGCCTCAAGTCGCGCAGATATTGCCGCGACAACGCCGTGATCTGCGTTTCGAACAACTCCTGCTCCACGGCATCGCGCGAAGGCATCTGGAACGCGGTCATTTTCGGAATTGCCTTGTCGCAACGCACGATGATCTCGATACCCGCATCGGACTGGAACGGCGGGGCGATATCGCCGGGTTCGGTATGTGCCATGGCTTGCTGAATGCCGGGGCTGAGTTCGGCCAGTTTCGTCATGCCAAGGTTCATATAGACCGCGCCTTGGATCTTCTTCGCCAAGTCGGGCAGATGTTCGCAGCCGTCGATATGATCGCGGATGACATTCGCCGCCTTCATTGCGTTTTCGAGCAGCGCCTGATCCGGCTTCGGCCCCGTCGGCAGCAGGATGCGCGCAAGCGGCATCATGCCGGGCGGAAGCGCGGGCGCCAGCGTCGCGGGATCGGGAAGTTTCGTGCCCGCGCCTTCCTGACGTTCGCGCAGCGCGAGGATGTAATAGCCGCCGATGGAGCGCACGGGCGGCGATATCTCGCCGGCCTGAAGCTGTTCCAGCGCCTTGTTCAATTCGGGCGCAAGCTGGCCCTCATGCACCCAGCCTATATTGCCGCCTTCGGCCGCATCGGGATTCTGGCTGAACTGCCGCGCCACGGCATTGAACGGCGCGCCCGCGTGCAATTGTGTTTCGAGGTCCTCGGCGTCCTTGCGGACTTTCGCATCCTGTTCCGGATTGTCGACGGAGAGGAAAATCTCCGAGACGAGGTAATGCGGCTTCTTCGCGCCTTCCGCGATGCGTTTCATTTCCTCGTCCACATCGGAGGGCGAGATATCGATGCGGTCGGAGAATTCGTCCTGCACGGCCTTGGACCACGCGATCTCGGTTGCGATCTGCGTGCGTAGTGTCGACATCTCCACGCCCGATTGCGCGAGCATGCCTTTCAGCTGATCGAGCGTGAGATGGTTTTCCTTCAGGATATTGTTGATCGCCTTGTCCACTTCCGCGCCGGACACGGAGATGTTCTTGTGCAGCGCCTCCTGCAATTGCAGGCGTTCGGTCTCGAGTTGCTTTAGGACCTGCGCGCGAATCTGGCGCATCGTCTCCTCGGTCGGCTTCACACCCGAAGTCGCGAGAAACAGCGCGATGCGCTGGCGGAGGTCGTAATCCGACACGACCGAATCATTGACGATGGCCGCCACGCCGTCGCCGATCCTGCGGGGGGAGAGCGGGGTTTCCGCGGCGGCAGGCGCGGGTTCGGCGGTCGCGACTTCCGGCTTGGCCTTGTTCGGAGCCGCGTTCTGGGCTCCAAGGACACTTGTCCCCAAGACCAGAAACATGCTCCCCGAAAGGGCGAAAATTGCGAATTTACCGTGCAAGGGCCTAGTTTTCTTCAATATTCCTGACTCCGGCCCCTCCGTGAAGGAGGCGGAGAATAAGCAATTCCGCTGCCCGATCAATGTGGGAAATTGAACACGTCCGCGGGGAACAGATCGAACGGTTTCACCGCCTGATCGCCCGTCTTCAGGTTGAAGCGCAGGATGATGGAGGTGGAAGGCGGCACGTCGCGGTCTGTCGTGTAGCGCCTGCGGTAGGCGACCGAGATCGCGATGCATTCATCCTCATAGCCCGCGCCGAATTCCTCATCGAGCATCTGGCCCGTGAGAAGGTCGCGGTCGGCGGCGGTGAGCAGCGACCAATGATCGAAGACGCCCACGATAAGCTGGCCGTTGACCTCCTCCTGCGGCGAGAGGACTTCGGCGGCGAGGTCGGTGGGCAGCCGCACAAAGCTCACGCGGATGGAAGAGCGGCCTTCCGTGCCCGTCACATAGACTTCGTCGCGGCGGATATTGCCCGATTGCTCGTTCACATCGATGCGGTGGGTGACATCGAGATAGGGCGGAATCTGCACATCGATG
>DATHQA010000326.1:0-6732 GCA_035483375.1 Rhizomicrobium sp.
CCAGCCAATGATCGAAATGATCGCGCACGACATTTTCGACAAGCCGTTGCGCATCCGGCGTCGAAAGTTTTTCTTTCGTCTGGCCCTGAAATTCCGGCTCGCGGATGAACACCGAAAGCACGGCGCAGGCTTGCGCCATGATATCTTCCGGCGTGACGAGCGCAGTCTTGCGATTGTTCGCGCGTTCGCCATGCGTGCGCAGCGCACGCGTCAGCGCATTGCGCAAACCCTGTTCATGCGTGCCGCCCTGGGGCGTGGGGATCGTGTTGCAATAGGAGTGGATGAACGGCTCGGCTTCCGGCACCCAAGCGATCGCCCATTCGACCGCGCCTTTGCCGTCGCGGTTTTCCGTGCGGCCTGAGAATTCGCGCGGCGTAACGGTCGTGCGCGAGCCCACTTCGCTTTTGAGGAAATCGAGCAAGCCGCCCGGAAATTTCAGCGTGTCTTCGGCGGGCGTATCGCCCTTGATAAGCGAAGGATCGCATTTCCACCTGATCTCGACGCCGCGAAACAGATAGGCCTTCGATTTCGCCATGCGGTAAAGCTGCGCCGCGGAGAAATGCGTATCCTTGCCGAAGATCTTCTGATCTGGCTTGAACGAAACAGTGGTGCCGCGCTTGTTGACGGCGCCCATGTCTTTCAACTTGCCGACGGGCGCGCCGCGTTCGAAACGCATTTTATGCGCGTGGCGGTCGCGCGCGACTTCCACTTCCATCCATTCCGACAGCGCGTTGACGACCGATGCGCCGACGCCGTGCAGGCCGCCGGATGTATCATAGACCTTGCCGCCGAATTTTCCGCCTGCATGCAGCGTGGTCATGATCACTTCGAGCGCGGATTTGTTCTTGAACTTCGGATGCGGATCGGTAGGGATGCCGCGGCCATTGTCGTGGATCGTCAGCACATCGTCTTCGGCGAGTTCCATCTCGATGCGCGTGGCGTGACCTGCCACTGCTTCGTCCATCGCATTGTCGAGAATCTCGGCGGCGAGATGATGCAGTGCATGCACGTCCGTGCCGCCGATATACATGCCGGGCCTACGGCGAACGGGCTCCAACCCCTCAAGAACCTCGATATCCTTGGCGGTATAGCCCTTGGTGGGCGCGGATTCGGTGTCGAACAGATCGGGTGATTTGGCCATTCAGCTTTTCGCCATTTAGTTTTTCGTAATTGTTGATTCGCAATTGCTTAACTTATCGCATGACGCGCGCGCGGTACGCTTTCTTAACGGGCCTCGCCTAGAGTGCAACCATAAACGGGCAAGGCGGAAATTGCCGCTGTCGGAACGGTCGCTTTGATGCACGGGATAGTGGGGGCCAGGGCGGATAGTGAGGATCTGCGCGTGTTGCGCGCGCGGCTGGAACTTGCTGTCTCCGGATTGCCGGTTTCGATCGTTGCAAATCCCCTCGCCACCGCGCTTTGTTTCCTGCCCATGCTGCTTACACCGGCTACATTCGGGTACATTCCGCTGTCGCGTGTGTGGATGGCCATCGCGTTGCAACTCGCCGGCGCCGCGGTGTCTTACGTCATGTATGCGCGCAACAAACGCGACGTCGCCGATCCACACCGTCTCGAAATGCAATTGTGCTGGCTGCAATTGCTGCTCAGTTCCATCTGGGGCATGACAAGCTGGTTTTTGTGGGTTGAAGGCAATCTGTTCAACAATGCCTTCGTCTCTACGGTTATCGTCGCGATCATGTGGTCGGTGACGATGACGCGCGCGGCCGATCTGCGCATGCTCATCATCGGCAATCTCACGCTGACGGCATTTTACTGGACGCGGCTGTTCTTCGGCCATCTCGAGGCCACGCGCGTGATGACGCTCATGACGCCGCTGCTCGTCATATACATCATGGCGATGGGCCGCAGGCTCAATCATCAAATCAATGCGATGCTGGAAACGCGTTTCAAGAACGAAGATCTCGCGCATGCCTTGAAGCGCGCGCACGACACCGCACTCGCGGGCCGCATAGAAGCCGAAACGGCGAACGCATCGAAAACAGCATTCCTTGCCACGATCAGCCACGAATTGCGCACGCCGCTCAACGCGATCCTCGGCTTCTCCGACATGATCGCGACGGAAGCGATGGGACCAACCGTTTCGCCGCGCTATCGCGAATATGCGGGCGATATCCATTCCTCCGGCTCGCATCTTCTGTCGCTCATCAACGACCTTCTCGATATCGCAAAGATCGAAGCGGAGAAGATGGAGATCGAGCCGCAACCGCTCGATGCCTTAAGCGAATTCGAAACCGCGCAGCGCCTTATGGCGGCGAAATTCCTCGCGAAGAACCAGACGCTGACGCTCGCGCTCGCATCCGACGCGCCTCTGCTTTATGCCGACGGGCGCGCGGTGAAACGCATCCTGCTCAATCTCCTTTCGAACGCGATGAAGTTCAGTCCCGAAGGCGGACACATCATGCTTTCCGGCCATGCGGCGAAGGAAGGCGGATTCGTGCTTTGCGTCGAAGACAACGGCATGGGCATCCCGGCCGACAAGCTCGATAGGATTTTCCTGCCGTTCAATCAGGTGGATAATCGTTTCGACCGGCAAGCGGGCGGCACGGGATTGGGGCTTGCGCTCATCAAAGGGCTTATCGAATTGCACAATGGACGTGTGTGGCTCGAAAGCAGGCTTGGCAAAGGCACGAAGGTCTTCGTTTACTTCCCATTAGCCAAAAGACATATCGCTTCGATGCAAGAAAAGCGCGAAGTGCAACGCTAGTCCGCAGCCAAATTTTAAGACACGCAACTGTAACATCGGGCAACACGCGAAAAGCGGTGGGGCTAGGGCGGACATTGTGAGTTACGAAGATCAACAACAGTTTCAGCCGAGCGCTGACGGTCGCGTCGTCAAGGCGCAGGTCGATTTCATCGCGAGCGTCGTGCATGCGACGCGCTTCACGGCACCGTTGTGGTCGCTCGCCATCGCGTTCATGGCATCGTCGGGTTTCAACCATCTGGGCCGCACGCCGTTCTGGAAATGCGCGTTGTTCCCGGTCGTTCTTGCAAGCGCTTTCTTTGCCGCCGAGATGATGGTGCGCAGCTACGAACGCGTGACGGAGGCCGACGACAGGCCCGAGATCGTCCAGGCGTGGTTCTTCCGCTTCATGATGTTGCAAATCGCGATCAGCACGGCCTGGGGCACGATGCCGTGGCTGTTGTGGGATCACGGCAACGCGATCAACCAGATATTCCTCGGCGCTGCTGTTGTTGCGGTCGTCGCGGGTGTCGTGGTGAGCCGCGCCAATCATGTCGATATGTTCCTTGCGAGCCTTGTTCCGATTATCACGATGGCGTCGCTGCGCTTTGCGTTTGGCGGTTCGGCGCTCGATGTGGGCATCGCGGTGTTGCTGCCGTTGTGCGGCGTGCAATTGTTCCTCGACGGCCGCCGTTTGACACGCAGGCTCGATGAGGATTCGCGGCTGCGATTCCAGGTCGAGGACCTCGCGCGCGAACTCGAAGAAACGCGCGACGAAGCATTGCGCAAACGCTTCGAGGCAGAAACGGCGAATGCATCGAAGACAGCGTTCCTCGCGAATATGAGCCATGAACTGCGCACGCCGCTCAACGCCATCCTCGGATTCTCGGAGATCATCGCGCAGGAATGTTTCGGGCCTGCCGGTTCGCCGCGCTACAAAGAATATGCGGTCGATATCCATTCATCCGGCGCGCACCTGTTATCGCTTATCAACGATCTGCTCGATGTGGCAAAGATCGAAGCCGGCAAGATGGATATCGAACCAGACGCGCTCGACGTGCGCCGCACGTTCGACACCGTGCTCAAGATCATGGACACGAAATCGCGGGAGAAGCATCAGGAACTCGTCATCGATATCGATATCTCGACGCCGCCGCTTTATGCCGATGAGCGCGCTCTGCGTCAGATCCTCATCAATCTCGTGTCGAACGCGGTGAAGTTCACGCCGGAGCATGGCCGCGTCGCGGTCGTGACGAGCCAGGCGCGTGACGGCGGTTTTCAGATCCTTGTCGAGGACAATGGACCGGGCATCCCACGCGAGAAGCTCGACCGCATCTTCACGCCCTTCAGCCAGGTCGATAATCGCTATGACCGTCAGGCGGGCGGGACGGGATTGGGCCTTGCGCTTGTGCGCGGTCTCGCCGAATTGCACGGCGGCCGCGCCTGGCTCGAAAGCGAATACGGCAAGGGTTGCCGCGCTTATGTCGTGCTGCCTGCGGCGCCTGACGACATGCAGGAGCCCGTCGAACCGCCGATCAACGAAATCGCGCTCGCGCGCAAGGCTGCGGCGGCGTAGTCGAATCATCATCAGTTATTCCGTCATGGCCGGATTAAATCCGGCCGTCCATCGCATTCGCGTCGGCGAATGCGAAAGACTCTTCTTGCCGCGTGGACACGCGGCGGATGGATGGTCCGGTCAAACCGGACCATGACGGCGAGGGGAGAGCACAAAAAGAAAAGGGCGCGGTGTGTGCCGCGCCCTTTCCGACTTTCCAGTCTGACTTCGATTAGACCGAATAGTACATCTTGAACTCGATCGGGTGCGGCGTGTGCTCGAAGGCATACACTTCGCCCATCTTGAGTTCGATATACGCATCGATGAAATCGTCGCTGAACACGCTGCCCTTTTTGAGGAAGGCGCGGTCGCGGTCGAGATTGTCGAGCGCTTCGCGAAGCGATCCGCAAACCTGCGGCACTTCCTTCAGCTCTTCCGGGGGCAGGGCATAGAGATCCTTGTCCATAGGGTCGCCCGGATGGATTTTGTTCTCGATTCCGTCGAGGCCTGCCATGAGCATCGCCGCATAGGCGAGGTACGGGTTCGCGCCCGGATCGGGGAAACGCACTTCCACGCGCTTGCCGTTGGGGCTGGCCGAGAACGGAATGCGGCACGATGCCGAACGGTTGCGCGAGGAATAGGCGAGCAGCACCGGCGCTTCAAAGCCCGGGATCAACCGCTTGTAGGAATTCGTCAGCGGGTTGGTGAAGGCGTTGAGCGCTTTGGCGTGCTTGATGATGCCGCCGATATAGAACAGGCACGTATCCGACAGATCGGCATAGCCCGAACCCGCGAACATCGGCTTGCCGCTCTTCCAGATCGACTGATGCACATGCATGCCCGAACCATTGTCGCCATAGACGGGCTTGGGCATGAACGTTGCCGATTTGCCGTAAGCGGCAGCGACCTGGTGGATGACGTATTTATAGATCTGCATATAGTCGCCGCACTTGGTCAGCGTGTTGAACCGGAAGCCCAGTTCGTGCTGCGCTGTGGCGACTTCGTGGTGGTGCTTTTCCGGCTTGATGCCCATGTCGTTCATGATGGAGAGCATCTCGCTGCGCATGTCCTGCGCGCTGTCTACGGGCGGAACGGGGAAGTATCCGCCTTTCACCGCCGGACGATGGCCGAGATTGCCGCTCTCATATTCGGTGCCCGTGTTGTAGGCGCCTTCGACGGCATCAACATAGTAATAGCCCTTGTTCATCCCGACATCGAAACGCACGTCGTCGAAGATGAAGAACTCGGCTTCCGGACCGAAATAGGCCGTGTCGCCTACGCCTGCGCTCTCCATGTATTTTTCGGCGGCCTTGGCAATGGAGCGCGGGCAGCGGCCATAGCGTTGGCCGGTCGTCGGCTCCACGACGTCGCATACGAGCGTCAGTGTCGTTTGCGCGAAGAACGGGTCGAGCACCGCCGTATCGCAATCGGGCACGAGCGTCATGTCGCTCTCGTTGATCGCTTTCCAACCGGCGATCGACGAACCGTCGAACATCGTGCCGTTGGTGAGGAAATCTTCGTCCACGAGCGAAAGATCGAACGTGACGTGTTGCCACTTGCCGCGTGGGTCGGTGAAGCGAAGGTCTACATATTTGACCTCTTTCTCTTCGATGAGTTTCAGGATGCTTTTTGCGTCGGCCATGGATCGGGTTGCCCTTCGTTTGACGTTTGGATGAATGCGTTAGATTGCGTCGGCGCCGGTTTCGCCGGTGCGGATGCGGATGGCTTCTTCAACATTGAGAATGAAAATCTTGCCGTCGCCGATGCGGCCCGTTCGCGCAGCTTTGAGGATTGCGTCCACGCAGGTTTGCGCGCGTTCGTCGGTCGTGACGATTTCGATTTTCACTTTCGGGAGAAAGTCCACGACATATTCCGCGCCGCGATAGAGCTCTGTATGCCCCTTCTGGCGGCCGAAGCCTTTGGCCTCGGTCACGGTGATGCCTTGGACGCCTATTTCCTGGAGAGCCTCCTTCACTTCGTCGAGTTTGAACGGTTTGATGATGGCTTCGATTTTTTTCATGCCCACTCCTTCGCGGAACCTATGAATGCGGCTCCCCGGCGTTAAGGATTTAGCATGGTTTGTGCCAGTGCGAAGGCGCTCTATCCACAAGTAGAATCAGCGGGTTAGGAGAGGGTGCCGGTTTTATGCTCGCCAATTGCACATAATTTAGGCAGAAAGCCTTAAATTTAATCTTCGCTGCACCGCGACAGGAAGATGGTTTCTTTCCGCGCGCGGCTTTGCCAAGCTGTTCCGGCCCCGACCCAAGTAAAGACCGCGATGCTACACCCCAGAACGCCCGTGCTCGTTGCCGGCGCGCAGTACACCCAGCGTACCGCCCGCGAAGGAAAATTGCTCGAAAGCCTGAACCCCATCGGCTTGCTCGCGAAGGCGTCGTGGGATGCGTTGGGCGAGGTGGGCGCGCCCATCGCGCGCGCAATCGATACCGTTGCCGTGGTGCGCTTCACCGCGGATTCG
>DATHQA010000327.1:0-3352 GCA_035483375.1 Rhizomicrobium sp.
CGCTCATGCATTGTTAGCCCGAAATTAGGCGAGCCGCGCGGCAGGGAAAAGACCGCCGGACGCTTTTGGGTTTGGGTAGTGCGGGTATGGCTGGCAACAACAGCAACACCATTATTATCAAGCGCGTGAAGAAGGGCGGCCATGGCGGCCATCACGGCGGCGCGTGGAAAGTCGCCTATGCCGACTTCGTGACGGCGATGATGGCGTTCTTCCTGCTCATGTGGCTCATCAACACGACGACGCCCGAGCAGAAGCGCGGCATCGCGGATTATTTCGCGGCGCAGAGCATCTCACAGACTTTCTCCGGTTCCGGCGGCGTGCTGGGTGGCAGAGTGCTGGGCGAAGACAAATCCAAGGCGGGCGGCCAGCCCTCCGTCATGCAGAAATCCAGTCCGCTTTCCGTCGCCGATAAATCGCAATCGAAAGACAAGTCGCAGGCGACACAGGTTGCGAGCAGCCAGGACCGCGCAGTGTCCTCCTCGCAGGACAGCGAATTCCAGAGTGCGGCCGAAGCGATCCGTCAGGCGATGCAGGAAAATCCCGACATCGCGCAGCTCTCCAAACAGGTCATGATGGATCAGACGCCGGATGGCTTGCGCATCCAGCTTGTGGATCAGGACGGCAAACCGATGTTCCAACCGGGAACAGCGACGCCGATGCCCTATACCGCGGCCCTGCTCGCAACGATCGCCAAGGTGATCGACCGCCTGCCCAACCGCGTTTCGATTGCGGGCCATACGGACAGCAAAGCTTTCGTCGGCGCGAACGGCATGACGAATTGGGAATTGTCCGCGGCGCGCGCCAATGCCGCACGCGGAATGCTCGCCAATGCGGGCCTCGATCAGGATCGTATCTATGAGGTCGCGGGCAAGGCGGGATCGGAACCGTTGTTGCCGGAGGATCCGCTTGCTTCCGCAAATCGCAGGCTTTCCATCACATTGTTGCGCGAGGCGCCGCCTGCGCCGCCCGGCGAAAAGTTCTGACAGGTTTCATGCGCCGACACTCTGGCGCGGACGTTGCTTGCCTTGCATTATCGGCAAGCCCGAACGCCCATGAGTGAGTCGCATTGACAGACCAGCGCGCCACGCGAGTCCCGCAATTCTTCCTGACACCGGGAGGGCCATGCCCTTATTTGCCCGGCCAGACGGAACGCAAAGTGTTCGCGCGGCTGACGGGCAGCCTCGCCCAGCCGCTCAATGAAGCGCTGACGCATTCCGGTTTCCGCCGCAGCCAGATGATTGCGTATCGCCCGGCCTGCGAGACATGTTCGGCGTGTGTGTCCGTGCGCATTGTTGTGGATGAGTTCGAACCATCGCGCACGCAGCGCCGCATCCTGCGCCGCAATACCGATCTCATACGCGATGACGTTGCCGCCGAAGCGACGCGCGAACAGTTCGCGCTGCTGCGCACCTATCTCGACTCGCGGCATTCCGGCGGCGGCATGTCGGATATGGGATTGTTCGACTATGTGGCGATGGTCGAGGAAACGCCCGTCGAAACGCATCTGGCCGAATTCCGTTTGCCGGGTTCGGACGGCGCGCGCGGAACACTCGTCGCCTGCGCGCTGACCGATGTTCTGCGCGACGGATTGTCGATGGTTTACAGCTTCTATCATCCCGGTGAAATCGCGCGCAGCCTCGGCACACACATGATCCTCGAACATGTGCGCGCGGCGAAGGCGCGGCGGTTGCCTTATGTCTATCTCGGCTATTGGGTGCGCGGCAGCGACAAGATGGATTACAAGGCGCGTTTTCAGCCGCTCGAAGCGCTCGGCCCCGACGGCTGGCAGAGGATGTAGCCTCGCTTCATCATGAGCGATGCATCCGACCCACGCGACTTCGATGCGATGCTCGCGCAGGCAAGGCATTTGCTCTCGCAAGGCCGCAATGAAGAAGCCTATGCGGCCTATGTCAAAATCCTGAACCTTGCGCCGTCAAACCGCACCGTGCTGCATGAATTGGGCGCGCTTGCTTATGCGGACGGTTATCGCTCCGCTGCGCGCACTGTTTACACGCAGATCGTTCACAATTGGCCGGACGATCTTGCAGGCCGCGTCAATCTCGGTCTCATCCTTTATGAAGATGGCGATCTCGCTGGCGCCAGACCGCATTTCGGCGCGGCGCTGAAGATCGATCCCGCCTCGGCGGATGCGCATCGTGGTTTGGGACGGATATTCTGCGATGCAGGCGAGACCAAAAACGCCGATTGGCATTGGCGCAAAAGTTTCGACGGGCAAGCCATTGTGCCGCAAAATTATCGCGGCAAGGGGCCCGGCGTTCCCATTCTTCTGCTCGTGTCGGCCAGAGGCGGGAATATTCCGACGCACAATATTCTTGACAACCGCATCTTCGCCGTGACGGCGCTCTATACCGAATATTACAAACCGGAATTTCCGCTTCCGCATCACGCGATCATCTTCAACGCTATCGGCGATGCCGATTTTTGTCCTGCGGCGCTCGATGCGGCGGAAATGATTGTCGAACGAGCCAGGACGAAAACTATCAATATCCCCACCCTCGTGCGCCGGACCGGCCGCGCTGAAAATGCCACGAGGCTTGCGGATATTCCCGGTGTTCGTGCGCCGCATATTCGCGAATTGCGGCGAGCGGAGATCGATGACGCAAAGACAATGGCATTTCCCATATTGCTACGGTCCAAAGGTTTTCACACCGGTCAGCATTTTATGCACGTTGAAAACGAGGCGGAATTTCGCGCAGCCACCGATCAGTTGCCGGGAAATACATTGCTTGCGATTGAATATCTCGATGCGCGCGGGGCCGATGGAATGGCGCGGAAATGTCGCGTTATGTATATCGGCGGCCAACTCTATCCGATCCATCTCGCGATTTCCGCCGACTGGAAAGTTCATTATTTCACGGCGGATATGGCGGCCAACGCAGCTTATCGAGAAGAAGAACGAGAATTCCTCGAAGATATGCCCGCAATACTTGGCACACCTGCCATCGCGGCGTTGAAACACATCGGCGAAAAAATGGACCTCGATTATTGCGGCATCGATTTCGCGCTTGCCCGCGACGGACGCGTGCTCGTGTTCGAAGCCAATGCAACGATGGTGATAAACCCGCCGCCGCCGGAACCAATATGGGATTATCGCCGTGCGCCCGCTGCGCGCGCATTGAATGCCGCGAAAGAATTGCTGCTGTGACTATTCCGCGCCGCCAAAACGCTGTTTCCACGCTTCGACCTGTTCATCCGTGATCTTCGCGAACAGCACGTCCGGCGCATGGATCGGCTGCCCCGCATCCACTTCATCAAGTTCCTCGGCCATGCTCTTTTCCGGCCAGGGCAGAATTTCCGGCGCGGGCTGGATCGCCTTGTGAATCGTGATCGC
>DATHQA010000328.1:0-5091 GCA_035483375.1 Rhizomicrobium sp.
CTTGCCGATCTGCAGCATCGGCGCGTTGACGCAAGCGCCGAGGCATTCGACTTCCATCCAAGAGAATTTTCCGTCGGCAGAGATCGTGTGCTGCGTCGGCGCGATATGTTTCTTGCACACAGCCACAATCTCATCTGAGCCGCGCAAGGCACATGGCGTCGTCGTGCAGACCTGCACGAGATGCTCGCCCACAGGCGACAGGTTGAACATCGTGTAAAATGTCGCCACTTCGAGCACGCGGATGTAAGGCATGTCGAGCATTTTCGCGACAAGCTCGATCATGGGCTTCGTGACCCAGCCGTCCTGCTCCTGCCCGATCCACAGAGCTGAAATCACCGCGCTCGCCTGACGGCCCGGCGGATATTTCGTCATCTCGTGTTCGACGCGTTTTTTGTTCGCGTCATTGAACGCGAAGCTTGCGGGCTGTTCGTGATGCAAACGGCGCAGGCTCAACGGTCGATCTCCCCGAACACGATGTCGAGCGAACCGATGACGGCGGGCACATCGGCAAGCAGGTGACCCTTGCACATAAAATCCAGCGCCTGCAGATGCGGATAGCTCGGCGCGCGCAATTTGCAGCGATAGGGTTTGTTCGTGCCGTCGGCGACGAGATAGACGCCGAATTCGCCTTTTGGCGCCTCAACGGCGGCGTACACTTCGCCCACGGGCACGTGATAACCCTCGGTATAAAGCTTGAAGTGATGGATGAGCGCTTCCATCGACGTTTTCATTTCGCCGCGCTTGGGCGGCACGACCTTGTTGTCGAGCGACGTCACCGGGCCTGACGGCATCTTCTCGATGCATTGTTTCATGAGATAATTGGCTTGGCGCATCTCTTCCATGCGCAGCAAATAGCGGTCGAAATTGTCGCCGTTATGCGTGACGGGAATCTTGAAATCGAGTTCGTTGTAGCATTCGTATGGCTGCGCGCGGCGCAGGTCCCAAGCCACGCCCGTCGAACGCAGCATGACGCCGGAGCATCCCCATGCCTCCGCATCTGTGCGGCTAATAATTCCTATATCGACATTGCGCTGCTTGAATATGCGATTTTCCTTAAGCAGGCCGTCTATGTCGTCGAGCACCTTGGGAAAGTGCTCGCAGAATTTGTAGATGTCGTCGAGCAATGCCTGCGGAACATCCTGATGCACGCCGCCGGTCCGGAAATAATTCGCATGCATGCGGCTTCCGCTCGCGCGCTCATAAAATACCATGAGCTTTTCGCGTTCCTCGAAACCCCAGAGCGGCGGCGTCAGCGCGCCGACATCCATCGCCTGCGTTGTAACCTGCAGGAGATGATTGAGCAGACGCCCGATTTCCGAATAAAGCACGCGGATATATTGGCCACGTTTCGGCACTTCCAGACCAAGCAGCCGCTCCACTGCGAGGCAGAACGCATGCTCCTGATTCATGGGTGCGACGTAATCGAGCCGGTCGAAATACGGCATCGCCTGCATATAGGTTTTATGCTCGATGAGCTTTTCGGTGCCGCGATGCAGCAGACCGATATGTGCATCGATGCGCGTAACGATTTCGCCGTCAAGATCCATCACGAGACGCAACACGCCATGCGCCGCGGGATGCTGCGGCCCGAAATTCATTGTGATGGAACGATCGTCCATGGCTTTAGACATGGAGGCCTCGCGAATAGCGAGTAGCGAATGGCGAGTAGGGAAGAAGTACGCGCATCAGTTTTCCTTCGCCTGTAGCGAACGGATGAGCGCACGAAGCATTTTGCCGAGCGATTGGCATTGCTCCATCGTCGTATCGATTTGTTCCTGGCCGGCCAACCCTTGCGCGATTCGCAGATATTGCACGAAGCTGCGCGTATTTTCGCGTCCATGTCCTTCCGCGATATTGGCGGGAATGGAAGCCGAGGCGCGCCGGATCTGGGATGTCATCCCGAACATTTCTTCCTTGGGAAATTTGCGCGTGAGCAGATAACAGGATTCTGCGGGCGTCATGGCATCCTGCCATACTCGCAAGTCCCGGTAAGATCTGATCGTCTCGCCCAATATGCATCCCTATTCGCCACTCGCCATTCGCTACTCGCTCACTTTTTCGCCTTCTCGTCGCCGGGCAGGATGTATTGCGCGCCTTCCCAGGGCGACATGAAATCGAATTCGCGGAATTCCTGGATCAGTTCGACGGGCTGATAGACGACGCGTTTCAGTTCATCGTCGTAACGCACTTCGACATGGCCCGTCAGCGGAAAATCCTTGCGCAAAGGATAGCCGGAAAAGCCGTAATCGGTGAGCAACCGGCGCAGATCCGGATGATCGGAAAACGAAATGCCATACATGTCGAACGTCTCGCGCTCGAACCAATTGGCGGCGGGATAAACGCCGATGGCGGACGGCACGGGTGTTTCTTCGTCCGTCTGCAACTTCACGCGCAGGCGCGCATTATTCGTCATCGAAAGCAGATGATAGACAACGTCGAAGCGCTTTTCGCGTTGCGGCCAATCCACGCCACAGATATCGATGAGGATCGTGAAGCCGAACGCCGGATCGTCATGCAGCGTTTTCAGCGCATGGATGATTTCGTCACCCGCGCATTCGATCGTGAGTTCGCCGTGCGCGATGTTCGCCTTCGCGCCCGGTAGCGCGCGCGCAATGTGAGCCTGCAGATCGTCCAGCCCCATCGCGCCCTCAGCGTTCGATTGTGCCGGTGCGGCGGATTTTCCGCTGCAACAACATCACGCCATAGACGAGCGCCTCTGCGGTCGGCGGACAGCCGGGCACATAGATATCGACAGGCACGATGCGGTCGCAGCCGCGCACGACGGCGTAGGAATAATGATAATAGCCGCCGCCATTCGCGCAGGACCCCATCGAGATCACATAGCGCGGCTCCGGCATCTGGTCGTAAACCTTGCGCAGCGCAGGGGCCATTTTGTTGGTGAGCGTGCCGGCGACGATCATCACGTCTGACTGTCGCGGCGACGCGCGCGGCGCGAAACCGAAACGCTCCAGATCATAACGCGGCATATTCGCCTGCATCATCTCGACGGCACAGCAGGCCAGCCCGAACGTCATCCAGTGCAGCGATCCCGTGCGTGCCCAATTGATGAGCGAGTCGGTGGTCGTGAGCAGGAATCCCTTGTCCTGCAATTCGAGATTCATCGCAGGGATATAGGGGTCATTGATCGCGGCGGTGGATGCGCCTTCGATGCCTGCACGCCCGGCCTGACCCGCGGGGATCACTCCCATTCGAGCGCCCCTTTCTTCCATTCATAGACGAAGCCGACCGTCAGCACGCCGAGGAACGCGAGCATCGACCAGAACGCGAATACGCCATTCGCGCGCAGCGTGATCGCCCAGGGAAACAGGAAGGCCACTTCGAGATCGAAGATGATGAACAGGATCGAGACGAGATAGAATCGCACATCGAATTTCATACGCGCATCGTCGAACGCGTTGAAGCCGCACTCATAGGCCGAAAGCTTCTCAGGGTCCGGCTTGGACGGCGCGATAATGAACGGGATGACGAGCAGCGCGGTCGTGATAACCCCGGCAATGCCGATGAAGAGCAGGATGGGCAGATATTCGAGGAGGAGCTTTTGCATCGCAACCACGGAAAATCGTCACCGGGGTTTAGAGCACGAATCACCTGCGAAACAAGGGATTTCTCGGAAGTTTTTTGCCATGTCTTTCGGGGAAAGACATGGCGGGAGCGACGGGGCTCGAACCCGCGACCTACGGCGTGACAGGCCGTCACTCTAACCAACTGAGCTACGCCCCCGCAGAACGGCCTTGCGAGACCGCGCGGACGGGCCATGTACGGCCCGCATCCCCTTGTGTCAAGGCAAACGCAGATCAACCACCGCCGTCGCCACTATCGCCGCCATCATCGCCTCCACTACTGCCGCCGCGGCGATAGGCACCACCCTGCCCGCCTACAGGCTTCTTGCGCGGATTGATCTCCTGCGGCGTCAGCTTGCCGTCATTGTTCACGTCGAGCTCGTCGAACAGCGAGCGCGCAGTCGCGGCGAATTCGTTGAAGTCGATGCAGCCCTTGTGCTGCCAATCGATAAGCGGCGAATAGGTCGAGGCGTCCGCCTTCCAGCGCCGGTCGTTCTCTGCCTGCACCTCATCCTCGGACAGGCAGCCATTGTGGTTGATATCGATCTTGGCAAAATCGGCCTTCAGGCCCGCCTCCATCTCCGCGCGCGTCACCGTGCCGTCATGGTTGAGGTCGTATGGCAACAGGATGTTCCGCGCCGGGTGGAATTCAGGCTTGGGCGGCCCCTCCTCGCCGAAATGGTGATGCGGACGCTCGGCGCAACCGGCCAGAAACAGGGCGGCCGCGCAGGCAATCGGGAAAGCAACCTTCATGGGCCAACTCCGCCAGTGTGCGGGCGATCCGTCAAGGGCGACGGTAGCGGAGTGTCTTGGAGGACAAATTCCCCAACCTGAGATGTAAAGCTTGGGATTTGGTCCTAGTTGTCGTTGAGTCCAAACGGATCGCGAGTGTGAAGTCGCTCCTTCCACGTAGACTCAAGTGCTGTCACACTTTCGCTATCCATATCGGGCGAAACGCGTTCTAGAATTGTAAAGCGAAAATTTTGCGGATCGCGCCCACGCAGAAGCCGATTTCCCCCATGCCCGGATGCGGCATAGTTCAGCCATCGACCGAGCAAATTATCGGCTCCATATGCGGAACCCACATATCCTTTTTTATCGGATACATCGAAAATGTAATAAATCGCCCGCCACTCAGATATCTGCGCCTTCCGACGCGTTGGCAAAACACTGAGCTGTCCCCAAGTGAAATCAATTTTGCGCCAGTCTTTAATCTCGTCGTCGAGAGTACTGTCTTCAAGAATTGCATGAATTGTAATGTCATTACGATGTGCGCGACGCCACCATGAGCGCTCCGGCGGAGGCCAATCGACGATAAGCTTGCCTTTCCAAGATTTATAAAAATCCGCTAACGGTAGATCGAACAACAGAACCGACGGCCTATCTCCCTCAAATCCACGCATTCCTAAATTTTTCAATTCTTTATTCTCGGGCAAACTCCAATATTTGTCATAGGTAATCGGTACTGCCGCTGCGATTTTGTAAAGCCCGATAAACAATGCTTTTCCGG
>DATHQA010000329.1:0-8133 GCA_035483375.1 Rhizomicrobium sp.
TTTGCATTTCGGCGAGGCGCGACGCCGTGCGGCGGAATGCGTCTGCGCCATCGCCTTCGGCATAAAGCGCGTCGGGCGCAGCTTGCGCCGAACAGATAAGTTTGACGCCTTCATCGTAAAGCGTGTCGATAAGCAGCACGAAACGCCGCGCTTCATCGCGGTTTTGCATCACGGGTACATGATCGATCATCACGGTGTGGAACGCGTGCGCGATTGCCAAATAATCCACCGCCGCGAGCGGCTTTGCGCACAAATCCTCAAACGCAAATCGCGCGACGCCATTCGCAGCACATGGCACCGCGACCGTGCGGCCGAGCACATGCAAATCGACGGGCGCGCTTTCCGCGCCTTCCGTCAACGCCCGCCAATCCTCGTCCATCACGCGATCCGCCTCCGCACCCAAAGGCGTAATATAGGTATTCATCCCCTTCATGCGATGCAGGCGATAATCGACCGTGCCGTTGAGATTGAGAACCTCCAGCCGTTTCTCGATCAGCGCAATGAAGGGCAGGAAAAGCTGGCGGTTGAGGCCGCCTTCGTAAAGCCGTTGCGGCGGCGTGTTCGAAGTCGCGACGATGACAACGCCGAGCGTGAACAGGTGTTCGAACAAGCGACCCAGGATCATGGCGTCGGCCACGTCCGTCACCTGGAATTCGTCGAAACACAGCAGCGCCGCTTTCGCCGCAATCGCCTCGGCCACGGGCGGAATCGGATCGTCGTGCTCGCCCCGTTCGCGTTCGGCGAAAATATGCGCATGCGTATCGACCATGAACGCGTTGAAATGCACGCGCATCTTGGCTCCGACCTGCGTGTTTTCGAAAAACAAATCCATGAGCATGGATTTGCCGCGGCCGACATCGCCCCACAGATAAAGTCCGCGCGGCACCTCTGGCTTCGAAAAGAAAAATCTGCGTCCGAGGCGATAATTCTTCAGCGCGCGTGCAAGCACATCGAGCTTGACGGCCGCATCGGCCTGCGCCGCATCGGACTTAAGCGCGCGTTCCGCTATCAACGCGCGATAGCGGTCGAGAACTGCCATCAACCCCGCCGCGGCATCAACGCCCAGTAATCGAAATCGAGAATGACGTTGGCGGGATATTGCCCGTCCGCGCCTTTGTCAGGGAATTCCGCACACGGAAGATCCTTCGTCGCGACAAGGCGCAGACGCAGCGCGCCGCAATCCTTGCGGCCGATATCGGCTTTTTCGAGCACCTGGCTCCACGCAAACACCGTCTCGCCCGCGAACAGCGGATTGACGTGGCGCCCGCCATTGATCGCGGCAATAGACAACGCATTCGCAAGGCCATTGAACGAAAGCGCGCGCGCAAGGCTGATGACGTGGCCGCCATAAATAAGCCTGCGTCCGAAGCGGCCCTTGCCTTCGGTGTATTGGTTGAAATGCACGCGCGCGGTGTTTTGGTAAAGCCGCGTCGCGAGCATGTGATCGGATTCCTCGACCGTCATGCCGTCCACATGATCGATCTTCTCGCCGGGCTGGTAATCTTCCCACACATACGGGCTGCCCGACTGTGCGGCATCGAAGAAGGTGCGGTAGTCGAGATGATGATTTACCAATAGCGCATCAGGCGAAACGCTTTCGGTGAGTGCGGGCACATGCGCCTCGGCGACCACCGCGTTCACATCGCGCTTCCTCACCATGACCCAGCGCACATAAGTGAGCACTTTCTCGTCATGCTCGTCATAGCCATCCGTGCGCACATAGACGACGCCCGTTTGCTTGTTCGAATTCTCTTTCAGCCCGATCACTTCGGACGTCGCCGTCAGTGTCGCGCCCGGATAAACGGGCTTTATGAAACGCCCTTCCGCATAGCCGAGATTGGCGACGGCGTTCAGCGAAATATCCGGCACGGTCTTGCCGAATACGGTGTGGAAGACGAGAAGATCGTCCAGCGGGTTTTGGTGAAAGTTCAACTGCTTGGCGAACGCATCGCCCGATTGCAGCGCAAACCGCGAACCGTAAAGTGCGGTGTAAAGCGCCACATCGCCATGCGTGAGCGTGCGCGGCGTCGCGTGCTCGATATGCTGGCCGAGCTTGAAATCCTCGAAGAAATTGCCGGGATTGGTTTTCGCACTCATGCGCGTTCCATCTCCGCAATCGCGTCGGAAAGCGCAACGGTGCGCCGCGCGATTTCCGCATGCAGCAATTCGACCATGCGACCGTCGAGCTTGATTGCGCCTTTGCCCCTGTTTTCGGGAAGGTCGAACGCCGCGATGATCTTGCGCGCGGATTCTACTTCTTCCGGCGATGGCGCGAAGATCGCGTTGCACGGTTCGACCTGTGTGGGATGGATGAGCGTCTTGCCGTCGAAGCCGAAGCTGCGGCCTTGCGCACAGATCGCGGCGAAACCTTCGCTGTCCTGAATGTCGTTGAACACGCCGTCGATAATGGCGAGGTCGTTGGCGCGCGCCGCCGCAACGGAGAGGCCGAGCGCCGCTGCGAGGTTCATGCGATCTTTCGTATGCGTGCCGCGCACTTCCTTGATGAGGTCGTTCGTGCCCATGACGAAGCATGAAAGCCTGCCGCCTGCCGCCGCGATCGAGCCGATGTTGAGGATCGCAAGCGGCGTCTCCACCATCGCCCATACTGCGATGCTTTTCTCTGCGCCGCGCATTTGTGCGTCGATGGCATGAAGCTCATGGCCTGCGGAAATCTTCGGCACAAGGATCGCGTCGGGCCCCACTTTCATTGCGGCTTCGAGATCGGCTTCGCCCCACGCGGTCGAAAGCGCATTGATGCGCACGATGATCTCGCGCTTGCCGAAGCCGCGCGCGGCGACGGCGGCACAGACCTGCTCGCGCGCCAATTCCTTTGCGTCGGGGGCGACTGCGTCTTCGAGGTCGAGGATCAGTGCGTCGGCGGGCAATGCGCGTGCCTTTTCGAGCGCGCGGGCGTTCGAGCCCGGCATGTAAAGCACGCTGCGGCGCGGGCGGATTTTGCTCATGAATAGTCCCCTGATGGCGGGGGACACTTACGGCAAGAAATGAATGCCGCCAAGATGGGACGTGTCAGCCTTTGGCGTAGCGTGCCCGAACCGATGCCGCATAGGCCTCGACGTCGGGGCGGGCGCGGAAACGGGTGGCCCATTTGGCCATCACCTTGGCCATGCGCGCGGGTTCGACGCCGAGCTGCGCCTGTGCCACGCCGCCATTGACGCTTTCGTGATACTCCGCGATGAGGCCGTCTTTCAGAATGAAGCGGCTCGTACCGTCGATGACGATTTCGCGGCCCTTGTATTCGGGGATCGTGGAGACGAAACGCGACAGCGAATGCGCGTAGCCGATATGGCCGTGTACGGCGGGATCGTAGAATGTCCAGTCGTAATCCGTCGCGTCGCGATGGAATAAATTCTCCAGCATGTCGGCAATGGAGTCGCGGCCCTGATGCGGGCCGTAGATGTAATCATGATAGACGCCGTCGGGCATGAAGCACGCCGCAAGCGCCTTGCCATTGCCGGAATTGGCACCCGCCGCGAAGCGCTCGACAAGAGCCTCGAATTCTTCCTGCGTCACGCGGCCTTCTTCAGAAGCTTGCGATTGATAAGGCATTCGGCGATCTGCACCGCGTTGAGGGCCGCGCCTTTGCGCAGATTGTCCGATACGACCCACATCGCAAGGCCATTCTCGACCGTCGGATCCTTGCGGATGCGCGAAACATAAGTCGCGTCCTCGCCTGCGCATTCCACGGGCGTGATATAGCCGCCGTCTTCGCGATTATCGACGACGAGAACGCCCGGCGACTCGCGCAGGATTTCACGCGCACGCGCCGCCGTGATGGGCCGCTCGAATTCGACATTGATGGATTCCGAATGCCCGACAAACACAGGCACGCGCACGCATGTGGCCACGAGTTGGATATCGGGATCGAGGATCTTCTGCGTCTCGACCATCATCTTCCATTCTTCCTTCGTGAAGCCGGAATCGAGGAATTCGTCGATATGCGGAATCACATTGAACGCGATCTGCTTCGTGAAGCGTTCCTTCTCGATCGGGTCGGCGACGAACACCGCGCGCGTCTGGCGGAACAATTCGTCCATCGCGTCCTTGCCCGCGCCGGAGACCGATTGATAGGTCGAAACGACCACGCGCGTGATCTTGGCCGCGTCATGCAGTGGCTTCAGCGCGACGACGAGCTGTGCGGTCGAACAATTCGGATTGGCGATGATGCCTTTCTTGATGCCGTGATCGAGCGCGCCCGCATTCACCTCCGGCACGATAAGCGGCACGTCGCGGTCCATGCGCCAGGCGCTCGAATTGTCGATGACAAGCGTGCCTGCCGCGGCGATCTTGGGCGACCAGGTTTTCGAGACCTTGCCGCCGGCAGACATGAGGCAGATATCCGTGCCCTTGAAATCGTAATAATCGAGCGCCTTCACCTTGAGCACCTTGTCGCCGAAGGAGACTTCCGTGCCTTGCGATTTCGTGGAGGCAAGCGCCACCACTTCGCTCACGGGAAACTGGCGCTCGGCCAGCACGCTCAACATCTCGCGTCCGACATTGCCGGTCGCACCGACCACGGCGACTTTGTACGACATCGTTAATCCTCAGGCCTCAATCAGGGCGCGAAGCAATAGAGCAAGCGGAGGCTAGAGAAAAGCGCAATCCCGCGAAGTGTGAAGCGGTTCGCGTCAGATTGCGCGCAAATTGAAGGACATATGCGTTACTGGTCTGGCGGGAATGACAAAACGAGGTGGATGCCCTTGCCGTTGATGCCCACGGCCACATCTGCGCCGGGCAGCTTCTGGGGGTGATAGTCGAACAGCATTGCCTTGCCATGCCGGATTTCGACGAGCGAGGCGAGCGCCGCAGGCACCATCATGTCGGATTTCCATGTGGTGCGGGTCATTACCGTGCGAGGCGGGCCATCGGCCTGGCTGTGATCGGCCACCACGTCGTTTAGCGTCATCTCATCGGCTGTCGGCATAAAGATGCGCGAGGTCAATTCGCGATCCGCCGCCGAGGCAGGCGTTGCCAGCACCGCGCCGAACGCGGCGATCGATCCGAAAGTCAGGATGCTCTGTATGCTAAACATCCAATTGCCCCATCCAACGGGTGCAATTGAACAACGCACGGATATAAGGCTGTGTTGCAATAATTTGAAAACGAATAGCAACTTTTTTAAAGAAGTGAAAACCTTAAGGCTGGCCTCGTTCCGGAAAGGAAAATCAGATCGCGCCCTTAGCGCGCAGGTCCGAAACGGCGTCGCTGTCGAGCCCCAAAATATCTTTCAGAATTTTTTCCGTGTGCTCGCCCAACAGGGGCGGCGGCAAACGGTATTCCGGCGGCGTCTTTGCTAGACGTAATGGGCTCGCGACGAGATTCAACGCCCCTGCGGCGGAATGGTTCATCGCGATGGTGAGATTGCGCGCGATGGCCTGCGGATTGTCGAAAACTTTATCGATTGCGTTGATCGGCCCGCAAGGAACGTTGGCGTGTTCGAGGCTCGCGATCCATTGCTCGGTCGTGCGTGCCGCGAAAATGGGCGTGAGAAGCTCCACAAGGTCCGCGCGGTTTTCGACGCGTCCCGCATTCGTGACGAAACGCGGATCGGAAGAAAGATGCGCCACGCAGGCGGCTTGCGCGAAACGCTTGAACTGCCCGTCATTGGCGATCGCCGCGATGAGGTGCCCGTCTGCCGTCGCGAACACCTGATAGGGCACGATATTGGGATGCGCATTGCCCAGCCGCTTGGGCACCATGCCGCCTGCGAGATAATTCATCGCCTGATTGGCAAGGCCCGCCGCCTGACAATCGAACAGCGCCATGTCGATGGCCTGGCCTTCGCCCGTCTTGGCCTGATGCAGCAGCGCGGCGAGGATCGCGATGGCCGTGTAAAGCCCGCTTACGAGATCGCTGACCGCCACGCCCACTTTCATGGGTTCGGCCCCCGGCGCGCCATCGGGCTGGCCCGTGATGCTCATAAGCCCGCCCATGCCCTGGATCAGGTAATCGTAGCCTGCCTTGTCCTTATACGGACCGTCATGGCCGAAGCCTGTCAGCGAGCAATAAATGAGCGCCGGGTTCTCAGCCGCGAGGCTTTCGTAATCGAGGCCGAATTTTTTGAGGCCATCGGTTTTGTAATTTTCGACAACGATATGCGCGCGCCGCGCAAGACGCTTCACAAGTTCCGCGCCTTCGGGTTTGGAGAAATCGATCGCGACGGATTGCTTGTTGCGATTGGCCGATAGGAAATACGTCGCGTCGCCGCGCGCACCATCGGCGCCGTTAATAAAGGGCGGGCCGAAATGGCGCGTCTCATCGCCTTTGCCGGGTTTCTCGATCTTGATGATCTCCGCACCAAGATCACCAAGGATTTGTGTGGCCCACGGTCCCGCGAGCACGCGCGAGAGGTCCAGCACACGAATATGCGAAAGCGCGCCCATTTAATTTTTCACCATCGAGTCCGTTAATGTTCAACGCAAGAAAGTTCCGCCTGAGACAAATTATCCGCATACGACCTAAACCGACAAAATCTCATCGTAAATTTTTTCAGGCAAATATTGGCTCTCTTGCGCCGCAACATGAAACTTCGGAACTTCTTTAAGCGACATTTCCGTGCGTTTTCAATCGTTTGCTAAGTTTTTTACCAACAAAGTGTGGAGCTTGGAAATTGGCGCTGTTAAGGTCAATTCCGAAAACGAGAAAAGGGCTGTCGGCCATGGGCGGAAAAATCGGGGCGAGCGTTTGCGCGCTTGCAATTTTCTTTGACACTGTCGCGCAGGCATCTCCTTGCGCGCGCAATGATGAAGTGACGGCCATTCAGGCCGCGTCGATCCAACAGCAATTGATGGTGGCAGCGCTGACATGCGGCCAGACCGTCAATTACAACGCGTTCCAGACGAGCTATGGCAATGAGCTGCGCCATTCGGATGCAACGCTTATGCATATGTTCCAGCGTTTCTATGGTGCGCACGGCGATGCGGAATATCACGCGTTCAAGACACGCGTGGCAAACGATTCCGAATTGCGTTCGATCCACGACAATCCCACTTACTGTGCGGTCGCGCAGACCGTGTTTGCCTCCGCGCTTTCGCCTGCGAAGCCGACGCTCGCAAGCTTCGTCACCGAAGTGCCGATCATGGAAAACAGTCCGTTCAATTCCTGCGAAGTGAGTGTGGCGAACCGTTTCCCGTCAAATGCGGAATCGGCGAGCGCTGCGAATGCGTCGTCGGAAGACAACAAAAGCCTGATCTGGCAGCGCGAATATGGCGCCCCTGTCGCGGTCGCCAATACGCCGCCGATCCCGCCGCCGCCCGGCAGCATGCAATAGGAAATTCGCTATAGTGGGCATGAGAAGGGCGGGCGTTATGTCCGCCCTTTTCGTTTTATGCTTTGTTGGATGCGCTTTGGTCGCAATAGCTTTACTCCGTCATGGGCGGCCTTGAGCCGCTCATCCATCGCGTTCGCGTCTGCGAACGCAAGTGACTCTTTTCGACGCGCAGACGCGCACAGGACGGATGGCCGGATTGAATCCGGCCACGACGGTTATTGTTTAGTTTTATGCCATTGCGTCCCACGAACTGTTTCACACCTCGTGGGATTGCCCCGCCATAAACAAAAAGGGCGGACCGAAGTCCGCCCTTTCCATTCTTTCCGGAAACCGGAGGGCTTACGAGCCCGATCCGGCACCCAGTTCGATGACCGCACGGCGGTTCTGAGGTTCGCGAACGCCAGGTCCTGTTGCGACCAGCGGATCGTCGAAACTCTTGCCGAGCGTGGTGATGCCGGAACCGTCCATTCCGTCTTTCACCATCTCATCCTTCACGGAAGCCGAACGGCGCTCGGACAAGCCCTGATTGTAGCTGTGCGAGCCGACCGTATCGGTGTGACCGGTGATGACCACCTTGGCCATGTTGCCGGCCTTGGCAGCTTTCACGGCCTCACTGACCACCTGCTGGGCTTCCGTCGATAGGTCCGACTTATTGAAGTCGAAGAAGACGATGAACGTCTTCACAACCGGCGGCGGCGGCGGCGGGGGTGGCGGCGGAGGAGGCGGTGGCGGGGGTGGTGGTGGAGGCGGGGGTGGCGGTGGCAACAACTGCGGTCCTGGATCCAAAACGTTTGGTATCACTCAAACGCAGAGCGGCACCCCCACCACCACGTCAATGAATGTTC
>DATHQA010000330.1:0-5476 GCA_035483375.1 Rhizomicrobium sp.
GATGACGAATGCGTCGGAAGACTGGCGGATCGAAAGCTGGCCGTGGCCGCGGTCGAGATCATCCAGCAGATTGTCCAATCCCTTGACGAGGTTTTCGCCATTGGTCTGCATCGTCGTGCGCAGCACTTCGGGATTGGTGAGCACAAAATTCGTCGGCGCAATCGCATCGGCGAATTGGCGCGTGTAGAACGTCACACGCTGCTGCATCTGCGGATCGATGCCTTCGAGTTTCGCCGTCGTCGATTGCAGGCAGTTCGCGGTGAGCAGGTAAGACTGCTTGATGAAATCGAAGATCTGGTTTTCCTGCCAGTCCTTGTCGCGGAAACGCTTGTCGCCGGGACGCGGCGCGATGACGGGCTTCACAGTCTCGTCGCCCATCATGCGGCGGGCCGTGTTCTCCCACAGCGTCATGTAATCGCGCCACAGGGCGAAGGAGGCATCGACAAGCACGGCCGGATTCGCCGCCATCGCGCGCGCGAGTTCCATGAAGGCGGTCGTGATGTTGAGCGGGTCGAGCGGCTCGTGGCTGCCGATCTTCTCGGCCTGGCGCCGTGCGAAATCCGCGAGCAGGCGCTGGGATTGCTGGCCCACGCGCATCATGTTGCGTGCGAACTCGCCCGCGTCAGTGGGCACGAACTCGTTTGCCTCGGGAACGGGCGGCTTGTCGGTCTTGTCGTTCATGTCCGGCTCGCTGTCGGTCTTGAGATAAGCGCCATTGTGCGCCGCCGCAAGTTGCCTCCACGCCTGCTAAAATGCCGCTAATATGAATAGCTTGGACCGGAACAGCGTGGCCTGTATATGTGGCGACCGGAATTCGGGGCTCATCTGGCTCGCGTGGAGGCGTTTATGGAATCGCGTAATGGCATGAAATGGGCGGGTCTGGCGTTGTGTCTGAGCCTCGCGGCCGGGCTTTCGGCCTGTTCGAGCATGCCCAGCGTACCCGATTGGGTGGATCCGACCAGCTGGTTCGGCGGCGACAGCAGCAAATCGAGCGACAATGATTCCGGCCTGTCTTCGGCCGGACAGGAGGCGCAGAATCAGGACGCTGCCGGCCAGACACCCGATCTCGCCGACGTGCCGCAAAAACCGGCGCCGGAGGACACGGCTCAAGCCTCTTCGACGGAAAGCTCGCTCGCGTCCGATCGCAGCCGCGCCGATTACAGTGCCGATGCGCTGCGTGGCGGTACGGAAGCTGCCGCGCCGCCGCCGCCCGCATCCGCGCCGACGGATCAGCAGGTCGCCGAAGTTGCGACGACGCCATCTGCTGCGCCTGCGTCGTCCGACGATGATTCCTCTTCGTCTTCGAGCGATCAAAGCGCGAGCAATGCGTCTCCCGCGCCTGCGCCGGCACCCAGTGCCCCCGCGCCGAGCGATACATCGTCGGCGCCTGCGGCAGACACGGCGTCTTCGTCCTCCGATCAGACGCCTTCCATGCCGGGCACCTTGCCGGATTCGGGAAGCACGCCCGCGCCGCAACCGGCTGCTGCGCCCGCAGCACCGCCGCCGCCAGCTCCCGCGCCTGTGCAGATGGCATCCAACGAGCCACCGCCTGCCAACACGGCGCCTGCACCGGCGCAGGCAATGGCTGCCGCTCCGCCGCCTGCACCGCGCACGGATGCGTTTGGTTTCGCGCCATCGTCCGCGCCGCCGCTCGATCCGTCGGTCGGCCAATTCGTTGCGCCAGGCGTTGTAAGCCATTACCAGCAGACACAGATGGCGAGCATTGCGCCTGTCTATGGCTATTCTACGCTGTCAGCAGGTGCCGTCGGCACGCGCGCGGCGGTCGTCAAATTCTCCGGCGACACGACTGTGCTCGACGCCGCCGGCCGCGAAGAAGTCGAAGCTGCCGCCGAAGCGTTCAGAGCGCGCGGTGGTGCTTCTTACATCCGCGTCGTCGGCCATGCATCGAGCCGCGAGCAGGCCGTTTCGCCGGAACGTCATCTGCAACTCGACTTCGATCATTCGCAGGCGCGTGCCACCGCGGTTGCGATGGCGCTCATCAAAGCGGGCGTGCCTGCCGACAAGGTGCTTGTCGAAGCGGTCGGCGACAGTGCACCCGTGCGTGCCGTGGGTACCGGCAATGAGCGCAGCGCGGAGATATTCATACAGGGTTGAATTGACGGGGCTAAAGATTGCCCCGATCTTTCCGGACGAAAGATTCGCGCCGAACATGCAGACCGATTTCTACCGCATCAGGCGGTTGCCGCCTTACGTCTTTGAGGAAGTGAACCGCCTCAAGGCCGAAGCGCGCGCGCGCGGCGAAGACATCATCGATTTCGGCATGGGCAATCCCGATATGCCGACGCCGAAGCATATCGTCGAGAAGTTGGTCGAGGCGGCGCGCGATCCGCGCTCCAACCGCTATTCGGCGTCGCGCGGGATCAAAGGCCTGCGCCGCGCGATGGCGGCTTATTACCAGCGCCGTTTCGATGTGACGCTCGATCCCGATAGCGAAGTGATCGCGACGCTCGGTTCGAAAGAGGGCTTCGCCAATCTCGCGCAGGCGATCACGGCGCCCGGCGATGTCGTGCTTGTGCCGAATCCGGCTTATCCGATCCATGCGTTCGGATTCATTCTCGCGGGCGCTGCAATCAGGCATGTGCCCGCGAATTCGCCGGAAGCCTATCTAAGCAGTGTCGGCCGCGCCGTGCGCCATTCGGTGCCGTCGCCGATTGCGCTTGTCGTGAATTATCCGTCGAACCCGACGGCACAAACGGTTGGTCTCGACTTTTACAAAGATGTTGTCGCGTTCGCGAAGAAGCATGAGATCTGGGTTCTGTCCGATCTCGCTTATGCCGACATTTATTTCGACGATGCCAATCCGCCGCCTTCCATCTTGCAGGTCGATGGCGGCAAGGATGTCGCCGTCGAATTCCATTCGCTGAGCAAGACCTATGCGATGCCCGGCTGGCGCATGGGTTTTGCGGCGGGCAACAAGAAACTCATCGGCGCGCTCGCACGCATCAAATCTTATCTCGATTATGGCGCGTACACGCCCATCCAGGTTGCGGCTACCGCTGCATTGAACGGGCCGCAGGAATGCGCCGATGAAATCCGCGCGATCTACAAATCGCGCCGCGATGTGCTTGTCGAAAGCATGGCGCGCGCGGGCTGGGACATTCCGGCGCCGCCCGCATCGATGTTCGCCTGGGCGCCGATCCCGGAGCAATATCGCGCGGCAGGTTCGCTCGAATTCTCCAAGCAATTGCTTGCGCATGCGAAGGTTGCCGTGTCGCCGGGCCTGGGCTTCGGCGAATACGGCGAAGGCTATGTGCGTGTCGCGCTTGTCGAGAATGAACATCGCATCCGTCAGGCCGCGCGCAATGTGAAGCGCTTCCTTTCCATGCGTGCCAACGAACCGGCGACGCTGGAATCCGTGAAATGAAACCGCTGCGCATCGCCATTGCGGGCCTCGGCACGGTTGGCGGCGGCGTCGTCAAGACGCTGCAATCACGCGGCGGCGAACTCAGCGCGCGTGCGGGCAGGGCGATCGAGATCGTTTGCGTTTCCGCACGCAACAAGAACAAGAAACGCCATGCCCATATCGACGGTATTCCGTGGACGGACGATCCCGTTTCGCTGGCGCAGGCGGAATGCGATGTGGTCGTCGAACTCATCGGTGGCGCAGATGGCTCTGCGCTCGCGCTGACCGAGGCTTCGCTGGCGGCGGGCAAACATGTTGTCACTGCCAACAAGGCGATGCTGGCCGAGCATGGCGCGGAACTGGCCATGCTCGCGGAGAAGAACAACGCGGCGCTTAAATGCGAGGCCGCGGTTGCGGGCGGCATTCCCATCGTGAAGGCGTTGCGCGAGAGCTTCATCGCCCATGGCGTGCATGCCGTGCGTGGCATCCTCAACGGCACATGCAATTACATCCTCACGCAGATGGAAGCGACGGGCCGTTCGTTCGAGGATGTGTTGGCCGAAGCGCAGCGCTTGGGTTTCGCGGAGGCCGATCCCGAACTCGATGTCGGCGGCGGCGATACGGCGCATAAGCTCGCGCTGCTTTCGAGCCTCGCATTCGAAACCAAACCCAATCTCGCGCACATCACGGTCGAAGGCATTGCGTATATCACACCGGAGGATATCGGTTTCGCGCGCGAGTTCGGCTGCCGCATCAAATTGCTGGGCGTCGCGCGCCTCACGCCGCATGGCCTCGATCAACGCGTCGGCCCCGCAATGGTGAAACTCGGCACGCCGCTCGCCGATGTGGAGGGCGCGTTCAACGCCGTTGTCGCCGATGTCGGCGCTGCGGGTCCATTCTTCTTCGAAGGTCGTGGTGCTGGCGAAGCGCCCACCACATCTGCCGTCATCGCCGATCTTGTGGATATCGCGCGCGGGCGTTTCGGGCCTGCCTTCGGCGTCGCCGCAACGAGCCTGCGCGATCTTGCGCGTGCGCCGGAAGAATCCCGCCGCTCGATTTTCTATCTGCGCTTTGAGGTGCTCGACGAGCCAGGCGTACTTGCGGAAATCGCGCGCAAGCTTGCCGATCACGGCGTCTCCATCGAGAGCATGATCCAGCGCGGCCGCGCGCCCGGCGAGCCCGTCGCCATTGTGATGATGACCCATGACACGCCCGCACCCGCCGTGGCACGCGCCTTGAAGGCCGTTGCGGCTTCGGACAAGGTGCTGGGACGCCCCTGCATGATTCCGGTAGAAGCGGGATAACAAATGACAAAACTCTTGGACCGCGCTTTTGCGCTTGAAGCCGTTCGCGTGACGGAGGCCGCAGCGATTGCTGCCGCCAACCAGATCGGGCGTGGCGATGAAAATGCCGCCGATCAGGCCGCCGTGGAGGCGATGCGCAAGGCGTTCAATCAGCTTCCCATCGACGGCACCGTCGTCATCGGTGAGGGCGAGCGCGACGAAGCGCCGATGCTCTATATCGGCGAGAAGGTCGGTTCCGGCGGCGTCGCCATCGACATCGCGCTCGATCCGCTGGAGGGCACGACGCTCACGGCCAAGGCGCTGCCCAATGCGCTCGCCGTAATGGCGATGGCCGAGCCCGGCACGCTGCTCAACGCGCCCGACACATACATGGACAAGATCGCAATCGGCGGCGGCTATCCCGAAGGCACGATCGATCTCGATGCGCCGCCGGATGTGAACATCATCAATCTCGCCAAAGCCAAAGGCGTGAAGCCGCGCGATATCACGGCGCTGATCTTGGACCGCCCGCGCCATTCGCAGATCATCGAAGCCGTGCGTGGGACAGGCGCTGCTGTGCGCCTCATCACCGATGGCGATGTGGCGGGTGTGATCGCGACAAGCGATCCGGCGACGGGCATCGACATCTATATGGGGCAGGGCGGTGCGCCCGAAGGCGTGCTTGCGGCGGCGGCGCTGCGTTGCGTCGGCGGACAGATACAAACACGGCTTGTGTTCCGGCGCGAGGATGAACGCGCCCGCGCGGCCAAGCTCGGCATCACGGATTTCAATCGCAAATATTCACTCATGGATCTCGCCTCCGGCGACG
>DATHQA010000331.1:0-3984 GCA_035483375.1 Rhizomicrobium sp.
TCCGAACAGCCCAGCTGCGGATCGCACAACAGACCGCCGGGTGTGAACGGCGCGCCGAATGCGCCATTGCCATATCCATGAGGGTTGGTTTGATCCACCGACGTGAAGAACAGGGCCGGATTGGAATTGAAGCGGTTGAAATCTTCCTCCGAACCCAGAAAGTCGTGATTGAATCCAGTCTCAGAGGTCAGCGTGAGCGCAGGCGTGATCGCATAATCCGCATTCAACTCGATCGTATCGTTCTTCGCTTTGTAAACGGGCTTCAATTCCGACTGGATCACGCGCAAATTCATGGATTGCGTGTCACTCGAATAGGGATCGGTACCCGTGATAAGCGCGCCGCCGATCGCACCCGCGCCACCGAGTTCTGCCCCATAAATGATCGGAATTGCGCCGCCATTCGGCGTTTCGTAGGATTGCGGCGAATAGAGCGACGCCGGCAAGCAGCCTTGGCTCAACACCTCGCGCCCAGAGCGATCCGTCGGTATGAGTTCGCCTTTCGTGAAACTGTATCCGGCATCCAAAGGCCCAGTCGTGAAGGACTGATTGAGCGGCCCAACTTCGGAAGGACCGGGATCGAATGCGCAAAGCTGTTTCGTCGAACGCTCGCGGTCGTCATCCTCGCTGAAATGTTCCCAGACGAGATAGGCTTGCACATGATCGAACGGCTTCATGCCGATCGTCGTGCGCGTGGACCATAGATCGCGGCCATCGACGCGCTCGCCGGTCGTTTCGTCGAACGTATAACCTTGACGCTTCGTCCATTCGCCCGCAACGCGCAGATCGAGCCTGTCGTCGGTGATGGGCAGATTGATCATGCCTTCGAGACGGCGCTCCTGATAATTGCCGATATCGGCCGACGCCATCGCCTCGAATTGATCGGTCGGTTTCGCGGAGACGAGATTGACGACACCGGCCGTCGCATTGCGTCCGTAAAGCGTGCCTTGCGGACCGCGCAGGATTTCCACCTGGCTCACATCATAGAATTCCTGCTCGAAGAAATGATTGCGCAGGAACGGCGTGTCGTTGAACGCGACAGCCACGGCCGGATCGGTCGTCACGGAGATCGCCTGCGTGCCGATGCCGCGAATTTGAATGTTGTAGCCTGTGAAATTCGTCTTGGAGAAATTGAAATTCGGTACCTGTTTCACAAGGTCGGGACCGCCCACTGTTTGCGTCGCCGTCAATTGTTCCTGGGAGAGCGCGGTGATCGAAATCGGAATGTTCTGTACGTCGCCGCCGAGTTTGGAGGATGTGACCGTTACGGTCTCCAGCGAGGCATTCGATGCAGCCGGCACGGGAGCTGCCGCCAATTGCAGCGACGGCTGAACATCGATTTCCGCGGAATTCGCGCGCACGATACCAATGGCGCCCGTCGCGCGGCGGTGTTCGATAAAACCGGTGCCCGTGAGAAGTTTGGAGAGCGCGTTTTCTGCCGAATAATCGCCCTTCACGCCGCCTGTGCGCGAGCCCCTCACCTCTTCGCCTGAAATGATGAGGGCGACGCCCGTCTGCTTGGTATAGGCATTGAGTGCGCTCGCGAGATCGCCCGCAGGGATATTGAACGTTTCGGAAAATGCAGGCGTGCCAACGCACGCAGCACAGGCGAGCCCCGCAAGAGCGAATTTTAGATTTCTCATTATTTCCCCTTCAGTCCGCTTTGCAAAATTTCGTTTCGTCAGCGCGAGATCACGATCTCGTCGCCGCGATTTGACACATGAAGCCGCATGACATCCTGCACCACATCGGTGAACGCGGTGACGTCGTCGACAGGAAACGTGCCGACAATCGTACGCCGCGCCGACGCCTGATCGGCGATCACGAGCTTCTTGCTGTTGTACCGGTTGAATTCCGACGCGGCGTCCGCAAGCGTCGTATATTTGAAGATGAGAACGCCGCTGCGCCAGCCAAGCTGATTTGCGAGAACCGCCTGCTGCTTCTGCGTCACGGATAATTTGCCGGCGGTGACGGTCGCCACATCACCAGGCTTGAGAACCGCGGAATCGCCTGCCTTCGCATCTATACGCGCGCGCCCTTCGACAAGCGTCACTTCAAGATGGCCGAGATCGTCGCGCACGAGGAATTCGGTTCCAAGATCGATGACGCGATGCCCATCCGCTTCCACGACGAACGGATGGGCGGTGTCGTGACGGATCTGGAAATAGGCTTCGCCGCGCACAAGCTCCGCACTGCGCACACCCGCATGCACATTGGTGCGCAGCACGGTGTCGGTATTGAGCTCGACGCGCGAGCCGTCGCCGAGATTGATGACTTCGCGCCCACCGATGGGCGTTTGATAGCTCTCGGTCAGCGAATTGCGGTAGTAAGAAAGGCTCGCGAAGCTCGCGACACACACAATTGCAAGCACCGCACTTGCACGAATGACGAATGGCAGGAAACGGTTTTTCTTTTTCGTTTGCTCATCGCCCTCCGCGCCCCGCAGCGCGCTGAGCCGTTCCGTCCGAGTGATCGCCGCATTCAGGCGCCAGAACGCCACGCGATGGGCGGAGGCCTCCCTGAGCCACGCATCAAGCTCCGCCTGTTCGTTCGCCGTCCAATCCCAGAAAGCCTTTCGCCGCAGCCACGTCGCGGCCTGCGCTTCGATCTCCATCGCGCGCGAAGACACCATGATCTGCTCGCCGCCGTTCATGGTTTTCTCCGAATATCGGCGGGATCGCCATAGAGAACATTCGCAAGCGCACGGATCGCGTGATCGATATGGATCGACACGGCCTGTTCGGTGACGCTCATGCGTTGTGCGATCTGACGGCCCGTGAGGCCTTCGATGCGGCCGAGCACAAGTGCTTCGCGGCAACGCGGCGGTAAACGATCGAGTGCGGCCTGCAGACGCCGCAATTCATCGCGCGCGATGACATTATGCTCCGGCCCCGGCATGTCGATGGCCACTTCGAGCGCATCGAGATCGGCCATCGCCTCAATGGGCACGACATGTTCCTTGCGCACGCGATCGATGAGCAGATTGCGGGCAACGCGGAATACAAACGCTTTCGCCGATGCGGGGATTTCCTTCTGCGCGGCATCGCAGACGCGCTCGTAAACATCCTGCCGCAGATCGGCGATGTCGTTCCTGTTGCGCCAATTGTGTTCGAGGAATTGCATGAGCGCGGCCTCGAGAGGCAGCACCTCATGCACGAACCAGGCTTCCACCTCCGGGGCAAGCAAATCCGCCGGGGTTTCGCCCGCATTCTTGCGCTCGGTTTCCGGTGTCTCGGCCATCCCCGCCCGTATCGCCTTTCAGAATCCGCTGAGGCTTCAACTAGGCTGACGAAACTGCCGCGCCGAACTTAAAGCGCGGCCGGAAAATTATAGGCCGGTCGGCGCGCCGGGTGAAATTCGGCGGATTTCCCGCGCGGCGGGCGTGGTTAGGTAATAATATTACCTATTGCTAATACTTTACCCTATGCTATTTATAAGGCCTTGGAGTTTCCGGGGAGATTCCCGTGGTTAAAACCAGCTTCCTTTCCGCGGTCGCATGCGCGGCCTTCGTTTGCAGCGCGTCAACTGCGTTTGCGCAAGTCAAAGCCATATCGCTGATGGACGATCCGCCGCCCGCGACACAAACCAGCAGCGCGGCCGACACATCCGGCACCGCAGATATCGTGCCCGCCGGTGGCGCTGCGAATGTCAAAGCCGCAACCGCCTTGACGACGGATGCGCTGGCAGGCGTGGGTGTGGGCGCACTTATCGCAGTCGGTGTCCTCGCCCTGCATAGCGGTCACGGCCAAACGGCCACGACAACGACCTCCACGCACTAAGACACCTCACAACGCAACGCAGGAAGTCACACATGTGTATACTAGCATGCTCATGAAACATCTAGGCCAGGATTTTCTGGCGATCCTGTGCAGCATGGGAACAGTTGCGGTGATTGTCTCGGTGATTCGCGATGAATCGCGGCCTGCACACCCGCCGAAATCGGCACCTCGGACCAAGGCGAAGCAAACATCGGCCAAATCCGTATCC
>DATHQA010000332.1:0-5311 GCA_035483375.1 Rhizomicrobium sp.
TGGCGATGCGGTTTGTCTGTTGCAGGACGCGTCATCCGTGATCTCCGAATTCCAGATTCCGGCGAAACTCAGCGAAACTCTCGCATTGGGCCTGCCGATTCTTGCAAGCCGGGTCGCGCCGTTTGCTAGCCTTATCGCATCGGGCGCCGTCAAACCGATTGATGGCGACGAGGATTTGCATCGTGCATTGGATGACATTTGCATAAAACCCGAAGATCTTTCGGCGCGCGCATCACGACAGGAGTTGTTTCTTTCGGAATTCAGTTACGCGGCGAACAGGCCGCGTCTCCTCAGCGCCGTGCAGTCGGCTGAGGCCAGCTACGCGAACGCACCCCACAGGCGGGATGCTACGGTCAAGCAGATCGCCCAATGTCTTGCCGCACATTTCGGCATCGATGTGCTCGAATCCGTTTAAACGTCACACTTTGCAGCGGTGGCATAGCAGAAAGGAATCGTTATGATCGGTGCGAAAGCGGCAAAACCCTGAACCATGAAGAAATGCTCGATCATTCCGGTTATTCTATGCGGCGGCGAGGGCTCGCGCCTTTGGCCCGTTTCGCGGCGCGATTCTCCGAAGCAATTCGTCAGGCTTCTTGGCGAGCATTCTTGTTTCCAGCAAGCGGCTCTGCGCTTGAGCCGCATGGAAGGCGCAGGCGCGCCTGTTATCGTCACGGGTGCTGCGCATGAAGCGATGGTCCGCAAGCAATTGGAAGAATTGTCGCTCGATGCCACGATCATTCTCGAACCGGAGGGGCGCGATTCCGGTCCCGCCGTGCTTGCGGCGGCTGTCTATCTGGCGAACGAGGCGCCCGATTGCGTAGCGATCATGCAGCCGGCGGATCATTACATTCCCGATATAGAAAAGTTTCAGCATGCCGCATCTCAGGCGGCGATTGCCGCTGCGGCGGGGTTCATCGTCACGTTCGGTATCGCGCCCACGGGGCCGGAAATCTCTTATGGCTATATCGCGCCCGCCGATCCGTTGGCGGAAGCTGACGGCGTTCTTGCGGTCAGCCATTTTGCGGAGAAGCCTTCGCGCGAGCGCGCCGTTGAATATCTGACACGCGGTTATGTCTGGAACAGCGGCATCTTCGCATTCGCGCCGCAGATTCTTCTGGATGAGATGCGCAAATTCGAACCGGCGATCGCCGATTGCGTGGAAAGCGCGATCGCCAATGCCAGGCGCAACGGAAATGTCGTACGGCTCGATGCGGAATCGTTCAGCCGCACGAAGAAGAAATCGCTCGACCATGCGGTGATGGAACACACCGCGCGCGCCGCGGTCGTGCCCGCCAATTTCCGCTGGTCCGATCTGGGCGCGTGGGACGCGATCCATGCCGAAAGCGAGAAAGATGCGCGCGGCAATGCGGTTTCGGGCGATGGCGTGGTCCTTATCGAATCCGACGATTGCCTCGTGCGCGCGCCGCATATTCCCGTAGCGGTCATTGGCTTGAAGAATGTCGGCGTGATCGCCGAAGCCGATGGCGTTGTTGTTTGCAGGCTTGACGCGAGTGCTTCAGTCAAGGGAGCGGTCGATGCGTTGCGTGCGAAGGGCCGCGCGGAAGCATTCCGCAGCGGCGTGACAGGCGGTCAGTTCGCAAATCTCAAGCATGCAGCGCGGGAATTGTCGCGTTGGCTGCAATCTTCAGCGCTGCCTTTGTGGTGGGCGGCGGGTGCCGATCACGGGCGCGGCGGTTTCTTTGAATTGCTCGATGGCGATGCGCGCGCGCTTGCCGTGCGGCGCAGGCTTCGTGTGCAGGCGCGCCAGATTTATGTTTACGCGGGCGCAGTCGGTAGCAACGGGCCGTGGATTGCGGCTGTACGTTTTGGGCTCGCCTATCTCAGGAACAAATACCGCCTCGCCAACGGGTTCTATCGCACGCAAGTCGCCGATGATGGCGCACCCGCCGACGATGCGCTGTTTCTATACGATCAGGCCTTTGTTCTTCTGGCGCTCGCATCGGCCGCGAAAGCCGATGTGGATCGCGAGGCGTGCGTGGCGGAAGCGGCAAATCTGCGTGCGGCTTTAACGTCCACGTGCGCGCGCGATGGCGGCGGTTTCTGGGAATTGCCGGCGCATGGTTCGAGATTGCAGTCCAATCCGCATATGCATCTTCTGGAAGCAGCATTGGCCTGGAACGAGGTGCAACCTCATTCCGGCTGGGACACGCTTGCCGAATCCATTGTGCGTCTGTGCCGGGAAAGTTTTCTGGACAGGCAAACGGGCGCGCTGCGCGAATTCTTCGATGATGCGGGAAATCCCATGTCCGGTTCTGCCGGACATATCGTGGAGCCGGGACATCTGTTCGAATGGGCGTGGCTTTTGACGCGATGGTCCGTATTGCGCGGCGATGCTTATGCGCTTGAGGCCGCGCACACATTGCAGCAATTGGGTGAGGCGCATGGCGTAGATGCGCAACGCGGCGTCGCTATCGATTCCATTTCCGATGATTTTTCACCCTTGTCGCGGCAGGCACGGCTGTGGCCGCAGACCGAAAGGTTGAAGGCCGCCCTTGCGCTTGCATCGCGCGCAGCCGACGAGATTCAAAGGAAAGAAATGGAGCAGGCAGCGCTCGCCGCCGCACGGGGGCTTTCCTATTACTTGCACGTATCGGTGCCGGGGCTTTGGCGCGACAAGATGCGGCCCGATGGAACATTCACCGATGAGCCGTCGCCGGCCAGTTCGCTTTATCATATCGCCTGCGCGATAAACGAACTCCGCGATTACGCGAGCTGAGCGGCGCGTGCGCATTCTCATCATCGGCAAAAATGGACAAATCGCCCGCGAACTTGCACGGCTGGCGTGGCCGGCACAGTTCCACATCTCGCAATTGTCGCGTGCGCAATGCGATCTTTCGGATATCGCCTCACTCGGTCCGATCGTTGAAGCGAACACACCCGATATTGTGATCAATGCGGCGGCTTATACCGCTGTCGATCGGGCAGAATCTGAACCCGAACTCGCGATGCGCGTGAATGGCGACGCGCCTGGCGCGCTTGCGCGCGTTTGCGCGAAGACAGGCGCCGCCCTCATTCAGCTTTCCACAGATTATGTGTTTGATGGCATGAAGGCCGGTGCCTATGTTGAGGACGATGCCGTCAATCCGCTTTCCGTCTATGGCCGGAGTAAAGAAGCTGGAGAGGCTGCGATCCGTTCAACGCATGACAAACATATAATCCTGCGTACATCCTGGGTATTTTCCGCGCATGGCACGAATTTCGTGAAGACCATGGTGAACCTTGCCACCACGCAGCCGGAATTGCGTGTGGTGGCGGATCAGTTCGGCGCGCCCACGCCGGCCCGCGATGTTGCCCATGCGCTCGCCGCCATTGCCGAGGCTGTGGCAGCGGGGCGGGCCCAGTGGGACACGTTCCACTTCACGGGTACCGAGCCTGTCACGTGGCATGGTTTTGCCGAGGCTATTGTGGCGGAGCTTGGTCCCGCGCGGCCCAAAGTCACGCCCATCTCGACGGCTGAGCGCCCCACCCCCGCCTGCCGCCCTGCCAATTCGGTGCTCGATTGTGCGCACATCCAGCGAGCCTATGGCCTTTCACAGCCTTCCTGGCGGGAGGGAATGGCCCAGGTTCTGGCTGAGCTTCAGACGCATTTATGAGCGCCGACCCGGCTGCTAGAGTCATCGTTCTTTCCCGCTTTGGGGTATGTTTTCTTGTCACATCTTGAAGTTGAAAAGTTATCTCTGACGGGTGTGCTTCGTGTCACGGTCCCCCGCTATGAGGATACACGCGGATATTTCAGCGAGAGCTATAGTCACGCCGCTTTTGCCGAGGCGGGCATCGCTTGTACCTTCGTTCAGGACAACCAGTCCTTCTCCAGTAAGAGGGGCACGATACGCGGCCTGCATTTTCAGTTGCCGCCTTTTGCGCAAGCCAAGCTCGTGCGGGTTTTGCGGGGCTCCATTTACGATACGGCGGTGGATTTGCGCCGTGCCTCGCCTACCTTCGGCAAACACATCTCCGCGGTTTTCAGCGCTGGGGACGGCGGACAGTTTTTCGTGCCCACGGGTTTTGCCCATGGCTTCTGCACATTGGAGCCGGACACCGAGGTACTTTACAAAGTGAGTGCGCCTTATTCGCGCGAGCATGAGCGCGCTTTGCAATGGAACGATCCGGCGCTGGAAATCGCATGGCCGGTCAGCGCGGACGAGGCGATCCTGAGCGAGCGTGATAGGAATGCCCTGCCGCTGCATGCGCTGACGGATTATTTTTAACGGAGGAACGGCGTGCGTGGGTGAGCCGATCAAACCTTCTTCTATTCTCGTGACGGGCGGGGCGGGGTTCATCGGCGCCGCCGTGATCAGGTATCTGCTTGCCGAGACCGATGCCGTGGTCGTCAATCTGGACAAGCTTACCTATGCTGCCAATCCTGCGGCGCTCGTCCAATTCGAGAAACATCCGCGCTATCGTTTCGTGAAAGCCTGCGTGACGGATCGTGCAGCGTTAAGACCGGTCTTCGATGAGCACCACCCCGATGCGGTGATGCATCTGGCCGCCGAAACACATGTAGACCGCTCGATCGATGAACCTGCGGAGTTCATCAAAACCAACATTCTCGGCACTTACACTTTGCTCGAAACAGTGCGCGAGTATCTGTCCCGTTTGGGCGCGGATGAAGCGACGCGGTTTCGTTTTCATCATGTTTCAACGGATGAAGTGTTCGGTTCATTGGGTGCCGAAGGGTCGTTCAGCGAAACGACCGCTTATGCGCCCAGTTCGCCCTATTCGGCATCGAAGGCGGGGTCGGATCATCTTGTACGCGCATGGCATGCGACGTATGGCGTGCCCGTCGTGCTGTCGAACTGCTCCAACAATTACGGCCCGTGGCAATTCCCGGAAAAGCTCGTCCCGCTGATGATCGTGAAATCTCTCGATTACGAACGCCTGCCGGTTTACGGCAAAGGCGATAATATCCGCGACTGGCTGCATGTGGACGATCATGCACGCGCGCTGCACGCGATCCTCACGCGCGGACGGATCGGCGAAAGCTACAATGTCGGCGGCGATGCGGAACGGCGGAATATCGAAGTGGTGGAGATGATTTGCGATCTCATCGATCGGTTTATGCCCGCAGACGGACGCGCCCCGCGCCGCGCACTGATGGATTTTGTTGAAGACCGGCCCGCGCATGATGAACGCTATGCGATGAACGCTACGAAAATCCGCACCGAACTCGGCTGGCGGCCGCGTGAGGACTTCGCCTCCGGCCTCGAAAAAACCGTGCGCTGGTATATCGAGAACAGCGGCTGGTGGCGCGGCATCGAGACTTATCGTGGCGGCAGGCTCGGGCTTGCAG
>DATHQA010000333.1:0-2050 GCA_035483375.1 Rhizomicrobium sp.
GCGAAATTGGGCGCGCATCGAACCCGACGATGCGCAGGCCTATGGTCATTTGCGGGCGGAAGGCGCGTTGCCGTGAACGCGCTTACGCCCCGCGAAGCCTATCGCCTCTGGGCACCGGTCTATGCGGCCGAAACTGTCATCAGTTTTCTGGATGAAGAATTGGCGGCTGCGATGTCACCGCCGCTTGCAAGCAAGCGCCTGCTGGATGCGGGTTGCGGCACAGGCCGCAGATTGGCGCACGGGATCGCCACCCTGTCAGTGGGCATAGACGTCAGCTTTGAAATGCTCGCCGCTGGCAATGCTCAAGCCGTTGCAGCGGCGGATGTGCGCGCCCTGCCGTTTGCCGCGAATGAATTCGATTTGATCTGGTGCCGACTGGTTTTGGGCCATCTGGCCAATCTCGTTCCGGCCTATCGGGAATTGGCGCGTGTTTGCAGGCCGGGCGGACACCTCTTCGTCACTGATTTCCATGTGGAAGCCGTCGCTGCAGGCCACAAACGCAACTTCCGCGATGCAGATGGCGTTGTGCGGGAGGTTGAACATTACGTGCATGATAACCCCGCTCATATCGCCGTTGCGGCGATTTCCGGTCTTTCGATAGTGGACCAACGCGACGCTATTATCGGTCCATCGGCGGAGCCATTTTATGAGCGTGCCGGACGCAGCGCCGCTTACAACGGAGACAAAGGACTTGCCGTCGTCGCCGCATTTCTATTCCGGCTCGCGAACTGATGCAGCTTCTTATCGAAGCCGCGAATATCACGTTGGCGGTCGCAGATGGGCATATCACCGAGCCTTCGGGGCATTTCGATCACGTGATCAGGATACCGTTCTGCGAGCTGCGCCCCGGTCTCATCAACGCGCATGATCATTTGCACCGCAATCATTACGGGCGGCTGGGCGCGCCGCCTTATGCGAACGCTTACGAATGGGCGGACGATATTCAGAAGCGCTTTGCAGCCGAAATCGCGCGCGGACGAACAATGCCGCGGCGGCAATCGTTGCTGCGCGGCGCGTGGAAGAATCTTCTCGCTGGCGTGACCCATGTGGTGCATCACGATTCCTGGGAGCCCGATTTCGAGAATGATTTTCCCATAAATGTCGTCCGGCTCGCCAACGCGGATTCACTCGGTATGTCGGCCGATTTTGTGCTCCCGCGCGGCGCGCCATTTGCCCTGCATGTCGCCGAAGGTATCGATCAGGCCGCAGCCGATGAAGTACGAACGCTCGCCGATCGCGGACTATTGAGCCGTGATCTCATCGCGGTGCATGTGGTGGGGCCGGATGCCGACGGTGTTGCGCGGCTGCGCGCATCGGGTTGTGCGGTTGTCTGGTGTCCGACGTCCAACCGTTTTTTATTCGGCGGCACCACGCCTGAAACGTTGCTCGCTGACGGCATTGATGTTTTATTGGGAACCGACTCGTTGCTGACGTGTGACGGCACATTGCTGGATGAGTTGCGGGCAGCGCGCAACGTGATTTCAAATGCACGTTTGCTGGACGCGGTTGGACCACTGGCTGCGCGAAGACTGGGCATCGCCGAACCCGCACTCACGATCGGCGCGCCTGCCAATCTGGTGGCGTTTCGAAGGCCGGTACTGAACGCGGAGTTGAAGGACGTCGCGCTCGTGATGACAAGCGGAGTGTTGCGTGTTCTCGATCCCGAACATGTTCCGAATGTCGACAGCGGCCAGATAATCGAATGGAATGGCGTGCGCCGCTGGATCGGCGAAAAAGAGCCTCTATGAGAATTCCGGCGGCGCATCGGATCGCGTGAGCGCGCGATCCGATCTGGAAAGCATCCCTGCAATCTTGCGGCCGAGACTCGAAGGAAGCGCCGACGCAAATATCTGCGCGCGCGTCGAAGGCCTTTCAAACAGCAGCCAATTGGCTTCGAGCGCCATGAACGCATTGTCCAGTGGCGATTGTTTCCAATCACTGTCCAGACTCAACATTTTCGCATAAAGATGGAAGCGCCGTCTCACGGATGCTTCCGACTGTTTTTCGCTGAGCCAGCGTGTGAGCGGGCCGAGATCCACAAACGGAAACA
>DATHQA010000334.1:0-9785 GCA_035483375.1 Rhizomicrobium sp.
GTTTTCTCGAAAACTTCATCGACGCGGCGGAGCGGCGCAACTGGTTCCTGTTTGAGGCCAGCCGCGGGGCAGACAGCACCGGGCATTGATTGATAAGTGGCGACCCCGGCAGGAATCGAACCTGCATATCGCAGCTTAGAAGGCTGGTGCTCTATCCATTGAGCTACGGGGCCGGACGCTTCCGCCTGCTCAGTGCGACCACGGCACCTTGCGATCATAACGGAAATTGTCGGCGTAGGATTTCGGCGCGCGTCTGATTTCGTGCGGCTCGAACACCTGATATTCGATGCCGTGTTTCTCGGCATAGGCGATGGCTTCCTCGCGCGTGTCGAAATCGAGCCAGACCTGCGAGAGCATGTCGGACGAACTCGTCCAGCCCATGAGCGGATCGGGCGCGCGTTTGCTTTCAGGCTCGTATTCGAGCAGCCATTTCTTGGTCAGCGCCCTGCCCGATTGCATGGCGTTTTTCGCCGGACGATAGATGCGCGCGCGCATGAGTGTTCCTCCAACTGGCTTGCCGGACCGAAGCTCGCATCAGCGAGCCAAGGCTGGTCAGGTGGCGTATTTCGAACACGCCCTGCTCCCAGATATTGAAACGCGCGTTTCGCTGCAAGCCACTGCGATGACCACTGCTTCGCAACGGCCGCCCCAATCGGCTGTGGAATAACGCCGCTCCCGAATTGTGCCCTGCCTGAGAATCCGGCAGCGTGCCCAAATAATTTGCAGATTTGGTCGGTTTGCAGAGCCGGGCGTTTGGGGGAACACTATGGATAGCGGCGACACAGCCTGGATTCTGATCTCCAGCGTGCTGGTGCTCATGATGACGTTGCCCGCACTCGGCTTCTTCTATGCCGGGCTGGTGCAAGCCAAGAACGTGCTGTCCGTGTTGATCCAATGCGTAGCGATCGCCTGCCTGGTATCGGTGCTGTGGTTTGCCTGCGGCTATAGCCTAGGCCGCGCCACGATTCATGCCGGTACGCATTTGCCTGAATCCGTCTTTGTGATGTTCCAGATGACCTTCGCGATCATCACGCCTGCGCTTATCATCGGCGCTTATGTCGAACGCATCCGCTATTCCGCCGTGCTGCTCATTTCAGGATTGTGGCTGCTTGTCGTTTACGTGCCGGTCACGCACTGGATCTGGGGCGGCGGCTGGCTCGCTGCGAAAGGCACGATGGATTATGCGGGCGGGCTTGTCGTCCATTTGACCGCGGGCATTTCCGCGCTCGTGATCGCGTGGCGGTTGGGCCCACGCGAAGGCTTTCCGCGTATCAATCCGCCACATGCGCCATGGATGGTGATGGTCGGCGCTGCGATGTTGTGGGTAGGCTGGTTCGGCTTCAACGCAGGAAGCGCGCTTCGTGCCGGTGGCGATGCCGGTATGACAATGCTCACAACACATCTGTCCGCTGCCACGGCGACGCTCGTATGGATGGCGATTGAATGGATCGGTTTCGGCAAGCCAAGCCTTGTCGGCGCGGTGACGGGTACTGTCGCGGGCCTCGCAACCGTCACGCCTGCATCCGGATTTGTTGGTCCGGTTGGCGGCGTTGTCCTCGGTATCGCAGGAAGTGTTGTCTGTTACGGCGCGGTGCATGTAGTGAAACGCGGTCTTAGAACCGATGATGCGCTCGATGTGCTGGGGGTACATGGCGTGGGCGGCACGTTGGGCATATTGCTGCTGCCGTTTCTCGTTTCGCTGGGCATAGGCGGCGTGCCATTGGCGCGGCCGATATGGGACCAGTTCCTCGTTCAACTCGAATCCGTGGGCGTCGTGGGCCTCTGGTCGGTCGTCGCTACGTTGATGATCGTGCTCCTCACGGCGCGATTGGTGGGCCTGCGCGTTTCCAAGGAAGATGAAATCCAGGGCCTCGATTTCTCGTCGCATGGCGAAACGGGCTACAACGTCAATATTTGAGGAGCCGCCGATGAAATTCATCATTGCGATCATCCAGCCGCATCGTCTCGATGCCGTGCGCGAAGCCTTGCTCGCCATCGACATCAACGGCCTGACCGTTACCGAAGTGCGCGGCTACGGACGGCAGAAAGGTCACAAGGAAATCTATCGCGGCGCAGAATATACGATCTCCTTTGTGCCAAAACTCAAGATCGAGATCGCGGTGCCTAGCAATCGCGCAGATGAAGTTGTCAGCGCGATCCGGAACGCGGCCCGCAGCGGTAAAGTCGGCGACGGCAAAATCTTCGTATTCGATTTGCTACAGACCCTGCGCGTACGTACCGGAGAAACAGATGGCGACGCTTTGTGAGCGGTGCGCCGCCAATGTCTGGCAAGCTTCTGAGATGAAAGGCGAGAGATACTTCACAACCACTTGATTGTGTTGGTCGGGGCGGTGTGATTCGAACACACGACCCTCTGCTCCCAAAGCAGATGCGCTACCAGACTGCGCCACGCCCCGGCCGAGGCGCGTGCTTACACGGTCGAGGCGCGACCTTCAACTTTTCCCGAAAATCGCGCCGTGGACCTTCTCGCCCGGCAGGATTCCGAGCGCGGCCGCGCGCCCGGCATTGATCTCAAGCACCGCACGGATGGGCTCCGCCGCCGGGATCGAATCCGTCGAGTAAGGCGTCGTGTCGGGCGCGATGGAGGAAATCGTGCCGTCCTTGCGAATAAACAGCATATCGAGCGGCAGGATCGTGTTCTTCATCCAGAAGCTCACCATCACGTTCCTGTGGAAGTCGAACAGCATGCCCCAGTTGGGCGCCATGGTTTTGCGGAACATGAGGCCCGCTTCCTGCGTGTCGGGCGTCGTCGCCATTTCGACCGTGAATGCGACAGGGCCGTTGTCTGTGTCGATCGTGATCTTGTCGAGCGGAAGCTGTTTCTGCGGTCCCGTGATCGCGCCGATGGCAAGAGCGGGCGCCAGCAGGAATATGAACAGAAACGCTATGCGCCGCATGAAGTCGCCTCACCGGAATCTCGTCGGATAAGACCATGCGGCAGCGCAAACCCAAAATGACGAAGAATTAAGTCCGGACGTCAATTCTCGACGACGGTGATCTCGGCGGCGAGTTCGCCCTTCGGTCCATCGCCCGCGCGCACGCGCACGCGCTGGCCTTCATGCAATTCGCGAATGCCGTAACGACGCAGCGTTTCCATATGGATGAAGATATCCGGCGTATTCGGTCCGCGCGAAACAAAGCCATAACCCTTGCCGCGATTGAACCATTTCACTGTCGCTTCGAATGCAGGCCCGCGCGGTTCGGCGGTGTAACGCGCGTGTGACGTTGCGGCATGCGGCTGCGGCGCGGCTGTCGAATTGTCGAGTGAGATAAGACGGCGCGCTTGCAATCCTTTCGGACCCTGCACTGCTTCGCACACGACACGCGCGCCTTCATAAGCCGCTTTGAATCCAGATTGCCGCACGCATGTCTGATGTAACAGCACGTCGGATTCACTGCCGCTGGACGGCGTGATGAATCCATATCCCTTGGCGAGATCGAACCATTTGACGAGGCCCGTGACTTGAACCGATGCCTCGCCCAGGCTTTGCGAGCTGACCGCAAATGTTTCCATTACCCCGACGCCCCCAACATTTTATTGTGGAAAAGTTAGCACAATCGCGTAAGCGCGGGAAGCGCGAGCCGCTTGCCGTGCCTTCGTTCAATAGGTTACGCAGGCGTCATGGATTTCCATGGCCGCTATATCATCCCTGCCTCGCCGGAGACCGTCTGGGACGCGATCCGGGACCCGGAGGTGCTGAAGGCCTGTATACCCGGCTGTGAGAGCGTAGAGCGCTCCGGCGACACGGAATTTCAGGCCAGGGCCATCCTCAAGATCGGGCCCTTAAAGGCGACTTTCGCGGGCAAAGTGGCGCTCGCGGAACTCGACCCGCCCAGGCGCTGCCTCCTCAAGGGCGAGGGCCAAGGGGGTGTTGCAGGTTTCGCACGCGGCGAGGCCGAAGTGCTGCTCGCGCCCGAAGGCGACGGCACCGCCCTCTCCTATATGGCCAAGACCGTGGTCGGCGGCGAGCTTGCCCAGATCGGCCAGCGGCTCATCGACGGCGCGGCCAAACAGATTGCCGACGATTTCTTTGCGCGCTTCGCTCAGATGGTTCGGGCCGAACCACTGCCGGAACCGCAAGACGTGGGCCTTGTGCCGGAGCTTGCGCTTGCCGAAGAAATCCTGCCGCCGCCGACCGTCGATCTGGGTACGGCCCGTCCGCGCGAGGGCCTCAAGCCCGAAATATGGATGATCGGTCTCATCACGATCATGGTGATCCTGCTCGTGCTGTTCGGCGTTTCGGTGTGAACGCTTGACGTTCGGCCGCGACGTAGCGGCTGTGATACAAAAGCTGCGTGCGGGCGGCGGTTCGGGGGATACCGCCGCCCGCGCCGCTGCTCAACCGGACGTTTGACCGCCCGATTTATGCCAGTCGAAACGATGACCGTGATGCATCGCCGCAATCTCATCCATCGTGATCGCGCCGTCGTGATTCGTATCGACACGCGCGAACATCTTCTCCATCGGTGCGGAGAACTCCGCGAGCGTGAGTTTCCCCGAGTGTGTTTCATCGAGCCTATCGAACGCATGCGCCTGCATCTGACTCAAATGCGAAATCGCCATCGACGTCCATGTATCCTCGGTCAAGCCGCCGTCCTTCGCCGCCGCCTGATATTTCGCGAGCGTCACCGCATCGAATTCCGCACGCGTGACCTTGCCGTCGAGGTTCTTGTCGTATTGTGCGCAGAACGCCACTGCGCCATGCCCGCGATGCGAAGGATCGCTGCCGCCTTCGCTTTCGCGATGGCACTGGACAACGCCCGTGCCTTGCCTGTCGGCGCGTTCGAACTTCAAACGCTCGGCGGCGAGAAATTCGTCACGGCTCAGTTTTCCGCTGCCGCTCCAATTCACGCGATGAAACAACGTCTCGACCTTCGGCTTCATCATATCGACGCGCATCGCCGCGAATTGTGCCTCGGTCATCGTAGATTTGCCGCCGCTCGCTGCTGCGAATTTCTGCGCGAGCACCTTTTCCATCTCGGCCTTGGTGATCTTGCCGTCATGATTGAGATCGAATTGCGCGAACAGCTTGCCGCCCGCGCGACCATGGCCGCCTGCCGCCATATCGCCCTGCGGCGCGGTCGCAGCCACAGCACCACCGGCCAAAACCGCCGTCGTCAATGCCAAATAGGAAATCCTCATCCCAGCCTCCCGGATGCTTCGAATGGTAGGAGGCTAGGCCGCACCCGTCGCGAGATTTTGCCGCGCACCGCTAAAACCGTGGAATTTGTGTAGTGCCGCCGGGGCCTGCCATACTTCGCGACAAATGGCGTTTGCGGGCGGGACGTGCCCGCTTCATGCTCATGAAATGAATGCAATGATCAAGGAAGAATCCAAGCCTCATGTCCTCGTTGTGGAGGACGCACGCGACATCCGCGAGCCCCTCGCGCGGTATCTGCGCGAGCATGGCTATCGCGCAACGACGGCTGCCGATGCGCAGGTCGCGCGCAAGGTGATGAAGAGTTCGGGCATTGATCTTGTCGTGCTCGATATCATGATGCCGGGCGAGGATGGGTTGAGCCTGTGCCGCTCCATCCGTGAGACATCGCAGATCCCCGTCATCCTGCTCACCGCGCGCGGCGAGGAAGTGGATCGTATCGTCGGCCTCGAAATGGGCGCAGACGATTACATCGCCAAACCGTTCAGCCCGCGCGAACTCATCGCGCGCGCCGCCGCCGTGCTTCGCCGCACGCAAGCTTTGCCGCCGCGGCAGAAGCCGCCGGAATCTTCGCGCATCAGATTCGGCGATTGGATACTCGATACGGGCCAGCGCGAACTCATCGGCATGGACGGTCTGGCGATCCCGCTTTCAAGCGGCGAGTTTCGTTTGCTCACCGCGTTGCTCGAACGGCCCAAGATCGCACTCACGCGCAACCAACTTCTCGATCTCACGAAAGGCCGCGAGGCGGAATTGTTCGACCGCTCCATCGACAATCATGTGAGCCGGTTGCGCAAGAAGATCGAGCCCGATCCGAAGAATCCGCGCTACATCAAAACGGTATGGGGCGGCGGTTATATCTTCGCGGTCGAACCGGAAACCGCATGAAGCTTTGGCCGCTCGAATGGTGGCCACGAACGATGGCGGCACAGCTCATCGTCGTGACGGCGGCGGCCGTGATGGTCTCCAATCTCGGCGTGGCGGCATGGTTCGAATTGAGCCGCGAACGCCAGACCGAAAGCGCGCTGACGGAACGTCTGCTCGACCGCGCGGTTTCGGCGTCCACGTTGATGAAAGCCATTCCGGCGAAACAGCGCGATGCCGCAGCTCATGCGATGAGTTCGGTGCTGTGGCATTTCCAGGTCATCCACGGCAAGACGCTCAACGAGCCGATGGATCCGACGGAGAGCGCGCTCGCCGCAAAACTGCGCACGATGCTGCCGCCGCAACGCCAGAACCAGCCCATCGATGTGCAGATCAATGCCGCGAGCCATAGACCGTCTTCCGATCCCAACCAATCCAATGCCGATGCGATTATAGAAATCACATTGCCGGTTGTGCGCGGCACGGAGTTGGTGACGACATTCTATCGTCCGCCCTCGCCCACCTGGCCGACGGAAATCATCGTAGCCGCGCTGGCGGCGGTGCTGACGGCCTCGGTGGCCGCCGCGTTCATCGCGCGGCGCGTGGCGAAACCGCTGTCGGAATTGTCCGCAGCTGCGACCGCTGCGGCCCTCGGCAAAGCCGCACCGCGCGTGCCCGAAGAAGGCCCCGCCGATGTGCGCCGTGCGGCATCGGCCTTTAACGCGATGACCGATCAAGTGAAGCGCACGCTCGAAAGCCAGCGCCAATTGCTCTCCGCCGTCGGTCACGATCTGCGCACGCCCATCACGGCGATGCGTATCAATATCGAATTCGTGGAAGATGCGGAATTGCGCGAACGCCTCGAAACCAATCTGTCGGAATTACAGGAACTGACCGAAGCCGTGTTGTCCGCGGCGCGGGGCGCAGGCGGCGAGCAGACACGCAATGTCGATCTCGCGGCACTCATTGAAAGCGTGTGCGCCGATCTCGACGATCTAGGCGAGGCGGTGACATGGCAGCCGCATGAACCCGCGCCGCTCAATTGCCGGCCGAACGAAATCCGCCGCGCCGTGCGCAATCTCGTCGAGAATGCGGTTGCCTATGGCACGCGCGCGCGCGCGCGGCTTGAGGAGACGAAGAGCGAATATGCCATCGTCGTGAACGATGACGGACCCGGCATTCCTGACGCCGATCGCGCACGCGTGTTCGAACCGTTCGTGCGGCTGGAGACTTCGCGCAATGCCGAAACCGGCGGCACAGGCCTCGGCCTCACACTCGTGAAGGCGATTGCGGAAGGCCATGGCGGCAGCATCGAGCTTGAAAACAGGCCCGAGGGCGGCTTGCGGGCGACGCTGCGTTTGCCGCGCGGTGTGGCGGCCGCCTAATCTCCCGCCATGAAATTTGGCGAGATTCCCTTGGGCGAAGGCGCGGCGCGGGCAAAATGAGCGATCCGCTCTACAAGAAGGAATTGCTTCGCCTCGCTGCCGATGCGCATGGCGCGGGCACGCTTCCCGCGCCGCATCTGACCGGCACGGCGTTCAATCCTGCCTGCAGCGACCGCGTGACGATGCATGTGAGGCTCGATGAAAACGGACGTATCGATGTACTGGCGCAAGAAACGAAGGCCTGCGTGCTTGCCCAGGCCTCTGCCTCCATCCTCGGCCGCGACGCACCGCATCACGCACGCGCGGAACTTGAACAATTGCGTAGTGAAGTCGCCTCGATGCTGAAAGGCGATTTATCACCGAGCGGCGCTTACACGGTGTTCGACGGTGTGGCCGATCATGCAAGCAGGCATAAATGCGTGCTGTTGCCATTCGATGCACTACTGAATGCGTTCAATGGCTGAAGAACCGTATAGCATAAGGGCCGAGGATTAGACGCTTACTCCCTTCCTTCGCGTCGCCCGATTGTATTTCGAGCACTTGGCCAGTGGGTATGTCGCAAGTGCATTCGTTCGCGCTCATGTTTAACAGGCAATAAATGTGTTCGCTTTCGTAGGTGCGCAAAAACGCGAGCAACGGCGCATCCATATCGATGAATTCGATCTCACCAAATCGTAGCGCGGGGTAAGCTTTGCGGAATTTCAAGAATTCTCGCGCAAAGGACAATGTGGATTTTGCATCATTCTCCTGCTCGGAAACTGCAAGTGCGCGATGCGTTGGCGAAAGCGGCAGCCATGGTTCGCCATTCGTGAATCCGAATTGCGGCGCATCTGCATCCCACGGCATCGGCGTGCGGCATGCGTCGCGCCCGCCCGTATAGGGCCAGTAAAGATCGCCGACCGGATCGCGCAACGCATCGCGGCGCAATTTTGCCTGCGGCAGTCCAAGTTCTTCGCCCTGATAAAGCAGCGCCGTACCTTTCAGCGAGAACAGCAGCGCCAGCATCAATTTCGCGAGCGATTGGGGCGCGTCTTTGCCGCCGAAACGCGTGAGCGTGCGCATCACATCGTGATTGGAGAATGCGATGCTCGGCCAATGGTCGGGATAACGCGCAAGCATTTCATAATGCGTGCGGATGAACTCCGGCCCGAGCTTGCATGCTTCAAGCAATGGAAATGAATAGCCGGAATGCAGACCCTTGTCGGGCGCCAGAAAACAGCCGCTGCGTTCAGGCTCTTCCGAAAATTCGCCCATGACAAAACGATCTGCATGGCGTTCGACAACACGGCGGATTTCATCGAGCGCTTCGGCATTCTCCATGAGATTGCTGTCATGGAGATGATGCTGCATGTTGCTCGCATGGCTCCACGCCGATGCATCGCGCGGGTTGACCACCGGATTGTCCGCCAGCGCCGTGTCATGCAGATAGGCATTGGCGACGTCGAGGCGGAAACCATCGATGCCGCGGCAAAGCCACAGATCGAGTACATCGAGTGCTGCCTTGCGCGCGGCCTCGTTGCGCCAATTGAGCTTGGGCTGCTGACGCAGGAATTTGTGGTGATAATGCTGACGCCGCGCGGGCTGATACGCCCAAGCCGGGCCACCGAACACGGACAGCCAATTGTTCGGCGCGGTGCCGTCCGCTTTCGGATCGGCCCATACATACCAATCGGCTTTGTCGCCATGCTTCAAACTATCCGCGAACCACGCATGCTCATCGGACGTATGCGCGAGCACCTCGTCTAGCATGAGTTTCATGCCGCGCGCATGAACGGCATCGCGCAGCATGTGGAAATCCGCAAGCGATCCATAATCAGGATGCACGCCTTCATAATCCGAAACGTCATAACCCCAATCGCGATCGGGCGAAGGATGGATGGGCGAAAGCCAGATCGCATCCACGCCGAGCGATGCGATATAATCGAGCTTGGAGATAAGCCCCGCGAAATCGCCCTGCCCGTCGCCATTGCCGTCGCAAAAGCTGCGCACATAGACCTGATAGACGGCGGCGCCTTGCCACCACGGATGCGCGCTCATCGCCGCTTGCTCTCGAAATAGAGCGCATAGAGCGCAGTGATATGCGCGATGAGGCTTTCCTGCGTCACGCCTTTGGGCCGCCTGCTGAAGAACCGCGAAAGCACGAACATCGTGCCGTTGGACAGGATAAACGAAAGCGTCGTCAGGTCGAATGGCTCATAGGCCGCATAATTGCGCGCGAGGAACAGACGCATCGCATCGAGCATGTAATTCTCGAATGCATCGACAAAAGCGGTCGAGCCGGTCGCGCCCCAATGGCTCGCAAGCTCGGCGAACAGTTTTTCGTTGGTCTGGAAATGCGTGAAAGCGACCTCGAGGA
>DATHQA010000335.1:0-4409 GCA_035483375.1 Rhizomicrobium sp.
AGGCCGAGGCCCGGCCGCACCATGTCGAACACGTAATCCCGGCCGAGAAGGATGCCGCCCGACGACGCAAGACTCGCGGGCGCGGGCGGCAGCATCGCGAGTGCCGAGCGGAAACGGTCGCGCTGGATCGCATTCATCTTCGATGCAGGATCGTCGGCGCAGGCGAGATGGCTCATCGCGAGTACAATGCGCAGACCCTCCAGCCGCGTTTTCGCCTCGCGCGCAAGCACGCCCAATTCCTCCGGCGGCAAGCCGAGCCGGTTCATGCCCGTATCGATATGGATGGCGGTGTCGAATTGCCCTTGTGCATCGCGCGCGGCCTCCCGCCAATTCGCGATCTCGGATAGCGAATTGAGCACGGGCGTCAGCCGGTGATTGATGAGCGCAGGCACGGTCGCGAACGGCGCACCGTCCAGCACGAAGATGCGCGCCTCGGGCACGATGGGGCGCAGCGCAATGCCCTCCTCGATGCGGGCGACGAAAAAAGAATCGCAGCCGGCTTCGGAAAGCGTGCGCGCGACGGCCCCGGCGCCAAGGCCGTAGCCATCCGCTTTGACGACGCCCGCAACGGCCGCCGGGCCCCCCAGAAGCTGGCATTGCCGGTAATTGGCCCGGATCGCATCGAGCCGCACGGTCAGCCGGGCGGCCTCGAAGATCGTTTCGGGCAGAGGGTCGGTTCGGTCCATGGCTGAAACTAGCCTTTTATTTTGATTGCCGGAATCACCCCGCCCCACAAGCCATAACAGGCCATTCGCCGCAACGCCTTAAGGGGCGGCGGGCCTCAGTGCCGGTTTTCGGGGGATTTAGCGTATTTGGGTATAGCAGCGTTGCGCTTCAAGGGGGTGGGGGAAGAAAATTTGGCCCTCATGGAGAATCGTTTCCATGATTTCCGTGAGAATGATGTTCGGTATCCGAATAAGTGGAGCCGATACCACTTTCATAACCGTCGCCTTTCTTTGGTTGCTTCCGCCAGAAAATCCAAAAGAGAGCGATAGGCAGTCCTCCCAATAAAACGGAGGCTACAATTTGTTTGATGCTCATCGCGCCTCGCAAATTGATCGCGAACAGGTTACCCCTCATTCGCCAAATTAGAGAACCGCGTGAACCGGTCGTCGAAGAAGAGGTCGATCTTGTTCGTTGCGCCGTGGCGGTGTTTTTCGACGAGCACTTCGGCGCGGCGGTGGGAGCGTTCGCATTTCTCGAGCCATTTGTCGTGCTCGGCGGAGCCGGGCTCAGGCTCGCGCGATTTGAGATAATATTCCTCGCGATAGACGAACATCACGACGTCGGCGTCCTGCTCGATGGAACCGGATTCGCGCAAATCCGACAGCACGGGGCGTTTGTCGTCGCGGCTGTCCACGCCGCGCGAAAGCTGCGATAGCGCGAGCACGGGCACGTTCAATTCCTTGGCCAGGGCCTTCAATCCCTTCGTCACTTCGGTGATTTCCTGCACGCGGTTTTCGGCGCGGCGCGAAGGTTCGATCAATTGCAGATAATCGATGACGATGAGGCCGATGCTCTTCTCGCGCTTGAGACGGCGCGCGCGCGCGGCGATCTGCGCGATCGAAATGCCGCCCGTGTCGTCGATGTAAAGCGGCAGCGTGGAGAGATCCTGCATCGAAAGCACGAATTTCTCCCACTCGCTTTCGGAGAAACGGCCCGAGCGGATTTTCCACATTTCGATCTCGGACTGCTCGGAAAGGATACGCGCGGAGAGTTGCTGCGCCGCCATTTCGAGCGAGAAGAACAACACGGGCGCGCCGCGGCTGATCTCCGCGCCCGCCTCCATATCCTGCACATGATAGCGCGCGGCATGGAACGCCATGTTCGTGGCGAGCGCGGTTTTGCCCATGCCGGGGCGGCCTGCAAGGATGAGAAGATCGCTGGGCTGCAAACCTTGCAACAGACTGTCTATCTCGCTGAAGCCGGACGAGACACCGGAAATCTTTCCGCCGCGCCGTTGCGCACGCTCCGCCGAATCCACCGCGCGGCGGAGAGACTCTGCAAAGTCAAGTGGTCCTTCCCCGTATCTCGAATTTTCGGCGATGCGATAGAGAGCCTTTTCAGCGTTCTCAATCAGAACCTTCGGCGCACTATCTATCGAAGAATCAAGCGCGCTGTTGGCTAGATCGTCTGCAATACGAAACAACTCCCGGCGAACGGCCGCATCGTGAACGATGCGGGCCAGTTCTTTTACATTGGTGATAGCAGGCGCGGCTTCCGCAAGTGTTGCATAATAATCCGGCGGAAGTTCTCCAAACGCCGGATCATTTCGCATCAATGCATTTAGAGTAAGAGGTGTAATTGCCCTTCCCTGCTCCCACACTTTCAGCATCGTTTCATAGGTACGCTGATGGTATGGATCAGAAAATTCATCCGCGCGAAGAACAGCCGATAGAGCTTCGAGCCGTCGATTGTCGATCAGCACAGCGCCGAGAATGGCCTGTTCTAATTCGATTTCAACGGGCGCGGTGCGGAACGACGCTACATCCATGGCGGAATGATCTTCTTCAAATTTGATGCGCGACATTCAACGCATCCAACGAGCCTCGCAAGGCGACTCGCTACTTTTTGCTGGTAGTAAATCCACAAATGTCAAGCGATCCACCTTGTTGTAAACAGATTCTTCCACAGAGAGAACGAGTTGTGAACATCTTTTTGCGTGTGGATAAAAATGTGATTGGAACTGTGAAAATTGCAGCTACCTAGGTTCCCTTCCCTCGCGTCGCTGCGCGACGCTCGCCGGGAATGACAAGCGGAGGTTCATTCCCACTCGATAGTTCCGGGGGGTTTGCTCGTCACGTCATAGACGACGCGGTTGATGCCTCGCACCTCGTTGACGATGCGTGTGGAGACGCGCGCGAGGAAGGCGTGGTCGAACGGGTAGTAATCCGCGGTCATGCCGTCCGTCGAAGTCACCGCGCGCAACGCGCAGACATGATCGTAGGTGCGGTCGTCGCCCATCACGCCCACGGTCTTCACGGGCAACAGCACCGCGAAAGCCTGCCAGATCTCGTTGTAGAGGCTCGCCTTGCGGATTTCGTCGAGATAGATCGTGTCGGCCTTGCGCAGGATTTCGAGCTTCTCGCGCGTGATCGCGCCCGGCACGCGGATCGCAAGGCCCGGCCCCGGAAACGGATGACGCTCCACGAAAGACGGCGGCAGGCCAAGCTCGCGGCCCAGCACGCGCACTTCATCCTTGAACAATTCGCGCAACGGCTCGACCAGCTTCATCCTCATATGCGCGGGCAGACCGCCCACATTGTGATGCGATTTGATCGTGGCGGACGGCCCGCCCAGCACCGACACGCTTTCGATCACATCGGGATAGAGCGTGCCCTGGGCGAGGAATTCCGCGCCGCCCACCTTCGCCGCTTCCGCATCGAACACATCGATAAACGAAGCGCCGATGATCTTGCGCTTCTTCTCCGGATCGTCCACGCCCTCAAGCCGCGAGAGGAACAGATCGGCCGCCTCCGCATGCACAAGCGGAATGTTGTAGTGATTGCGGAACAGCGAGACGACCTCGTCCGCCTCGCCCGCGCGCATCAATCCCGTATCGACGAAGATGCAGGTGAGCTGATCGCCGATCGCTTCGTGGATGAGCACAGCGGCAACAGACGAATCCACGCCGCCCGATAATCCGCAAATCACGCGGCCTTTGCCGACCTGTTTGCGGATGCGCGCGATTTCCTCGACACGGAACGCGCGCATATTCCAATCCGGCGTGATGCCCGCGATATCGACGACGAAATTGCGGATCATGTCGCGCCCGCGCGGCGTGTGCGCCACTTCGGGATGGAACTGGATTCCGTAAAGCCTGCGTGCCTCATCGGCGATCACGGCATAGGGCGAATTCTCCGATGTCGCCACGACCGCAAAGCCCGGCGGGATCGCCGTGATCTTGTCGCCGTGATTCATCCAGACGGGCTCGCGCGCGCCGACATCGCCAAGGCCCGCAAGCAGCGGCGATTCCTTCTCGATCTTGATATCGGCACGGCCGAATTCGCGCGCATGGCCGCCTTCGACGCGCCCGCCCAATTGCTCGCACATCGTCATCTCGCCATAGCAGATGCCGAGCACGGGCACGCCCGCCTCGAACACGGCCTGGGGCGCGCGCGGCGTATGGGCTTCGGTGACGCTGGCAGGGCCGCCGGACAGGATGATGGCGCGTGGGCGCGCGGCAAGTGCCGCTTCAGCCTTCTGGAAGGGCACGATCTCGCAATAGACGCCCGCTTCGCGCACGCAGCGCGCGATGAGCTGGGTGACTTGCGATCCGAAATCGATGATCAGAACGGGTGCCGCCATGACCGGATTTAGTGGTTACCCCCTTGCCTTGTCCAGCGGCCGCGCCGCCGCATCTTGGTGGACGAAAATCGCGGTGAAAAAGCCGTCTGTTCCTGTCGTTC
>DATHQA010000336.1:0-2247 GCA_035483375.1 Rhizomicrobium sp.
GCCCGTTTCGCCCGCATCGTTCCGGATGATCTCGATGCCGATGTCATGGAATTTCACCGCCGCGCGATCATGCGCGGTTCCTGAAACCGCGATCTTGAACTTGCGCGGCAGATAAGAGAACTCCGGATGAAACGTAGACCATTGCCGCACGATTTCGGACAGGATGCGCGGGTCTTCGATCTCGCCCGCAATCGCGCCTGCGAACTGATCCGCCGTCACGTTGCGGATGCAATTGCCGCTGGTCTGGATGCAATGCATTTCCACGCTCGCGAGTTCGGCGAGGATGTCCGGCACATCCACCAATCGCGGCCAGTGGAATTGCAGATTCTGCCGCGTCGTGAAATGGCCGTAACCGCGATCGTATTTGCGTGCGATATAGGCGAATTTTCGCAATTGCTGCGCCGACAGCGTGCCGTAGGGAATGGCGATACGCAGCATGTAGGAATGCAATTGCAGATAAAGCCCGTTCTTCAAACGCAGTGGTTTGAATTCGTCTTCGGTGAGTTCGCCCGCGAGCCTGCGCTCGACCTGATAGCGGAATTGCGCCACGCGGTCGTTGACCATCGTGGCGTCGAATTCGTCATACCTGTACATGGGCTGCCTGTTTGCCGAGATCGGGCCGCACGCTAGGCCCCGCGGCGCGGATGAACTCGCGCTCCTTCACGGGAATGATACGCCCCGCAACCACGCGGACATCGAAAAGATAGGTCGCCACGACCTCATTGCCCTGCACGAAGCGGGCGGCTGCGGCGAGCGCGGCATCGGCGGCTTTCGGATCGGCGAAAACCTCGCCATCTGCCAGTTCCAGCACCCATTCGCCGCCGCGCCAATAAAGCACCTGCCCGTCGCGGAGCCGGTTTGCGGTGAGCATCTGGGAAGCGGGCGCTGCCATGAGGGATAAGTCACACTTCGCCCGCGCGAAATCAAGACTTCACAGATGCGGACTGTGAATTTTCATAATTCACAGTTGTATCATGTTGTATTGCGGCGCCTCACCCCCTTCTCCGTCATTGCCCGGTCCTGAGCTTCTTGCGAAGGATCCGGGCAACCCAATTTCCTTCGGTACAAAAATGGATCACCCGGACGAGCCGGGTGATAACGACAAGGAAGCAGAATTTTGATGATTTTGGCATTACGGCGTAAGGTATTCGTTGATTCCAATTTTACGTCGTAATGTTCATGGATAAAGCCGCCAAAACCTTGACGCCTGATGCCATTGCCGAAGCGGCTCTGGCCCTGATCGAAGAGGAAGGGCTCGAAGCCTTCTCCACGCGCAAGCTCGGCGCGCGTCTCGGTGTGGAGGCGATGGCGCTCTACCACCATTTCCCAAACAAGGGGCTGCTCATGCGGCGCGCGGCGTCGAAGCTGCGCGAATCCATCCCGCTGCCGGCCGACAAGACGATGGGCTGGCGCGCGTGGATGGGCCAGGCCGCGCGCAGCACCCGCGCGGTGGCGCTCGCCCATCCCAGGGCGTTCGCGCTACTCGGGCCGCGCGCGTTCGTTCCGCCCGCCGCTTTGCGCGTGCTCGCGGCTGCAGGCTTCCCCGAACGCGATGCCGCCCGCATGGCGCGCATCATGGCCGCGTTCCTCAATGGCATCATCGCGGCGGAGATCGCCGAGCCCGAGGCGATGGAAGGCGCGTTCGAACGCGGGCTCGTGATGGTGCTCGATGGTATCGCGCGCGCGCACCAAAGGATCACCGCTCCTTCTTGAGCGCGCTTTCGTGCCAGCGATGCAGCAGCGCCCATTCGAGCGCCGACAGCGCGAAGAAAATCGCGATGCCGAGGACCGAGAGCAGCGCAAGGGCCGCAAACATCTTGGCGATCTGCAAACGGTTGCCCGCTTCCACAATGCGCCAGGCAAGGCCCGTTGCCGTGCCCGATCCCGCCACGAACTCCGCCACCACCGCGCCGATCAGCGCGAGCCCGCCCGAAACCTTCATCGCGCCGAGAAGATAGGGCAGCGCGGTTGGAAATTGTAGTTTCCACATGATCTGCCAGCGGCTCGCGCCATAAAGCCGGAACAGATCGATGAGATTGTGGTCCACGGACTTCAGGCCCAGCGTCGCGTTCGACAGGATCGGGAAGAATGCGACAATGAAAGCGAGAATGAGAAGCGCCACATCGATATGATCGAATCCAACCCAGATGAGGATGAGCGGCGCAATCGCCACAACCGGCGTCACCTGCAAAATCACCGCATAAGGATAAAGTGCCGTTTCGATGATGCGGCTCTGGCTGAACAGAA
>DATHQA010000337.1:0-5253 GCA_035483375.1 Rhizomicrobium sp.
CCGCCGCCATCTTTTGCGCCTTGGCGACCGCGTCTTCGATTGTGCCGACCATGTAGAACGCGGCTTCCGGCAGATGATCGTATTCGCCTGCGACGACCGCCTTGAAGCTTCTGATCGTATCGGCGAGATCGACGAACAGACCGGGGAAGCCGGTGAACACTTCGGCCACATGGAAAGGCTGCGACAGAAAGCGTTCGATCTTGCGCGCGCGGCTCACGATGAGCTTGTCGTCTTCCGACAATTCGTCCATGCCGAGAATGGCAATGATGTCCTGCAGCGACTTGTAGCGTTGCAGCGTCTGCTGCACCTGACGGGCGACATTGTAATGCTCCTCGCCGACAACGCGCGGATCGAGAATACGCGAGGTGGAGTCGAGCGGATCGACCGCCGGATAAATTCCCTTTTCCGAAATCGCGCGCGACAACACAGTCGTCGCGTCCAAATGTGCAAACGACGTGGCGGGCGCGGGATCGGTGAGGTCGTCGGCAGGCACGTAAATCGCCTGCACCGATGTGATCGAACCCTTGGTCGTCGTCGTAATGCGTTCCTGCAACTGGCCCATGTCGGTGGCCAGCGTCGGCTGATAGCCCACGGCGGACGGAATGCGGCCCAGCAACGCCGACACTTCGGAACCGGCCTGTGTGAAGCGGAAGATATTGTCCACGAAGAACAACACGTCCTGTCCCTGATCGCGGAAATGTTCGGCGACGGTCAGGCCCGACAGCGCCACGCGCGCGCGCGCGCCCGGCGGCTCGTTCATCTGGCCATACACGAGTGCGCATTTGGAACCGTCGGTCGAACCTTTTTTCGGATCCTTGTTCACGCCGGATTCGATCATCTCGTGATAGAGATCGTTGCCTTCGCGCGTGCGCTCGCCGACGCCTGCGAACACGGAGAAGCCGCCGTGTTTTTTCGCGACGTTGTTGATGAGTTCCTGAATGAGCACGGTCTTGCCGACGCCCGCGCCGCCGAACAATCCGATCTTGCCGCCGCGTGCATAAGGCGCGAGCAGGTCGATGACCTTGATGCCGGTGACGAGCACTTGCGCTTCCGTCGATTGATCGACGAAGGCGGGGGCTTCGGCATGGATAGGGCGGCGCTCGGTGTAATTCACGGGGCCTGCTTCATCCACGGGCTCACCGATGACATTCATGATGCGGCCGAGCGTGCCGTCACCCACGGGAACGCTGATCGGCGTGCCTAGATCGGTAACGGCCTGGCCGCGTACCATGCCTTCGGTGGAATCCATCGCAATGGTGCGCACCGTGGATTCGCCCAGATGCTGCGCCACTTCGAGTACAAGCCGCTGGCCGTGATTGTCGGTTTCGAGCGCGTTCAGAATTGCCGGCAAATGGCCTTCGAACTGCACGTCCACGACGGCGCCCGTCACGCGGGTGACTTTGCCGGTTTTGCTTGTTGGGTTCATCGCGTTCATGGTCTTCTTCCTTGGTTCACAACGCTTCCGCGCCGGAGATGATTTCGATCAGTTCTTTCGTGATTTGTGCTTGCCGCGTGCGGTTATAGACAAGCGTGAGCTTGTCGATCACTTCGCCCGCGTTGCGCGTGGCGGAATCCATGGCGCTCATCTTCGCGCCCATTTCACCGGCGACGTTTTCGAGTAGCGCGCGGAAAATCTGCACGGTCACATTGCGCGGCAGAAGTTCGGCAAGGATCGCGCCTTCATCCGGCTCGTAATTGTAGGGTGTGCCAGTCGTGGCTTGCGCCGCTTCTTCGATAGGCGCTGGAATCAATTGCTGCGCCGTCGGCACCTGATTGATGATCGACTTGAAGCGCGAATAGACGAGGGTTGCGACATCGAACGCGCCTTCGCCGAACAATTGCAACACGCGCTGTGAAATGCGCGCGGCGTCGGTAAAACCGATGCGCTTCACATTCGTGAATTCATAAGTGTCGAGAATGAGCGGACCGTAGATGCGCTTCAACTGATCGCGGCCCTTGCGGCCGATGCAAAGGATCGAAACCTCTTTGCCTTCTTTTGTCAGTTCGCTGATGAGGATTTTTGCGCGGCGCACGATATTCGTATTGAAGCCGCCGCACAGGCCGCGATCCGCCGTAGCCACGATCACGAGATGGCGCTTGTCGCTGCCGGTGCCTTTGAGCAGCGCATGCGCCGCGGGATTGTCGCGCATGCCGCCCGCGAGGCTTGCGATCACTCTGTCCATCTTCTCCGCATAGGGACGCGACGCCTCCGCCGCTTCCTGCGCACGGCGCAGCTTCGACGCCGCGACCATCTGCATGGCCTTGGTGATCTTGCGCGTCGCCTTGACGCTCGCGATCCGGTTGCGAAGGGTCTTTAAGCTCGGCATCAGGCAAAGCTCTTGGAGAACTCGTCGAGGATGGCTTTGAGCTTGGTTTCGGTTGCGGGCGTGATCTGTTTCTCGCTGCGCAATGTTTCAAGCACATCGGCATGCTTGCCGCGCATCGCGCGCAGAAGCTCCGCTTCGAAACGGCCGACATCGGAAACTGCGAGCTTGTCGAGATAACCGCGCATACCGGCGAACAGCGAAATCACTTCTTCCTCAACCGGGAAGGGCGTGAATTGCGGCTGCTTGAGAAGCTCCGTCAAACGCGCGCCGCGATTGAGCAGACGTTGCGTCGCCGCATCGAGATCGGAACCGAACTGCGCGAACGCCGCCATTTCGCGGTACTGCGCAAGTTCGAGTTTGATCGAACCGGCAACCTGTTTCATCGCCTTGATCTGCGCCGACGATCCAACGCGCGACACCGAGATACCGACGTTCACGGCAGGACGAATGCCCTGGAAGAACAGATCGGTTTCTAGGAAGATCTGTCCGTCCGTGATCGAAATCACGTTTGTCGGAATGTAGGCCGACACGTCGTTCGCCTGCGTTTCGATGACCGGCAGCGCCGTCAATGAACCGCCGCCATTGTCGTTGTTCAGTTTCGCGGCGCGTTCGAGCAGGCGTGAATGCAGATAGAACACGTCGCCCGGATAGGCTTCGCGGCCCGGCGGACGGCGCAGCAACAGCGACATCTGACGATACGCAACGGCCTGCTTCGAAAGATCATCGTAGATGATGAGCGCATGCATGCCGTTGTCGCGGAACCATTCGCCCATCGCGCAGCCGGAGAACGGCGCGAGGAATTGCAACGGCGCGGGTTCGGAGGCCGTCGCGGCGACGACGGTCGTGTATTCCATCGCGCCCGCGTCTTCGAGCGTCTTGACGATTTGCGCGACCGTCGAACGCTTCTGTCCGATGGCGACGTAGATGCAATAAAGCTTCTGCTTTTCGTCGGTGCCTTTGTTGACGCCGCGCTGATTGATGATCGTGTCGATGGCGATGGCGGTCTTGCCCGTCTGGCGGTCGCCGATGATGAGTTCGCGCTGGCCGCGGCCCACGGGGATAAGGCTGTCGATGGCCTTGAGGCCCGTTTGCATCGGCTCGTTCACCGATTTGCGCGGAATGATGCCCGGCGCTTTCACGTCCACACGGCGGCGTTCGGCGACATTGGTGAGTTCGCCTTTACCGTCGATGGGATTGCCAAGGCCATCGACCACGCGGCCGAGCAGGCCCTTACCGACCGCGACGTCCACAATCGAGCCCGTGCGCTTGACCGTGTCGCCTTCCTTGATCGTGGAGTCGCTGCCGAAGATCACGACGCCGACATTGTCGTCTTCGAGGTTCAGCGCCATGCCGCGAATGGCGCCGGGGAATTCCACCATCTCGCCGGCCTGCACATTGTCGAGGCCATAGACGCGCGCGATGCCGTCGCCGACGCTGAGCACCTGGCCGACTTCGCTGACTTCCGCTTCGGCGCCGAAGTTTTGAATCTCGCGCTTCAGGATTGCGGAGATTTCGGCGGGTTGAATGTCCATATCAGTTTCCTCTCATGGCGGTGCGCAAGCCGTTGAGCTTGGTGCGCAGCGATGAATCGATCATGCGCGATCCCACTTTCACGACGAGGCCGCCGAGAAGCGAAGGATCGACTTTGGTTTCAAGGCGCGGTTCGCGGCCGAGCTTTGCTTTGAGAATATTCTTGAGTTCTGCGGTCTGCGCATCGCTCATCGGATGCGCGGAGGTGACTGTCGCTGCGATCTCGCCGCGCTTGGCCGCCGTGAGACGCTGGAACGCGCGTATGATGTCTGTCAGCGCGAATAGCCTGCGCTTCGACGCGAGCAGCAATACGAAGCGGCCCGTCAGCGGCGAGGCTTCCATGCGGCGCAGCACGGCATCGATGCCCGTGGCCTGCGTCTCACGCGAGAAGACGGGCGCGCGGACGAGATGGGCGAGGTCGGGGTTTTCGGCGACGAGCTTCTGCAGAGCAGTCAGATCGCGCTCCACGACCTCGATGGATTTCTGCTCCTCGGCCAATTCGAACAAGGCCAGCGCATAACGCCCGGCAAGCCCTGAATTATGCGGTTCGTCGCTACCCACGTTCGTCCTTCGGCCTTTTGCGCGAAACGCCTTCGCGCCGGTCGCTTAACCAATTGATAAAGCTATGAAATTTACACGCGCAGGCGAGTCGCCGCCCGCGCGGGACGGGAGTTAGCATGGGGATTACGCTGGTGCAACAATATGGACGCGGCCCCGGTGTCGCGGTCGGCTAAGGCAAGACGGCAGCTCGTTCCAACCTTTGATCCAGCGTGACGAGTTCGGCACCGAGTTCGCGCGCAAGCCAGAGATAGCTCGCGTCGTAAGCCGTCAGGCCATAACGACGCGCGAGTTCAAACGCTCCGGACATATTCACATCGCGCAATTCGATCGCCAGCGTGTGAAATGCGGCCAAAGTTTTCTCGAAAACTTCTCGCTTCTCAGGGAAGCGTCGTGCCTTGATCACGCAAACATTGGTGAATTCGAACGCCAACAAAGTCGGCGCGACGAGGTTTTCGTCGGCAACGCGTTGCTGGATCTGATCGGCTTCGGTTTCGTCAAGAAGAACGGCCGCAATCGCTGATGCATCAATGATTTTCATCGCGGTCGCGTCGGATGATTTCTGCGGCCTCATCGCGTGTGCGGATATTCAAGCTTCGAGCATAATCATGCGCTTCGCCGAGTGAAATTTTCCGCACGGGAGCATCGTGCTGGAAAGTACGCACATTCTCCTGCAGCGACTGCCGAGGCTCTAAGGCAGCCTCTTCAAAAATCGCCATGAGTTCACCCTGGAGCGAGCGGTGATTTCGCTTCGCGCGAACACGCAGGCGTTCAGCTACGTCGTCCGGTACGTTGCGAATCGAAAGATTGACCGACATGACCTACCTCAATTTGAGTG
>DATHQA010000338.1:0-19355 GCA_035483375.1 Rhizomicrobium sp.
GCGCGAGGCATCGCGCAGCCGCGCATCACGGCCGTGGAATACGATTCCGATTTCGCAAAGCTTGTCGCCTCGCGGTTTCCGCGCGTGAATGTCGTGCAAGGCGATGCATTCAATCTCGATGCGACCTTGCGCGATGAAGGCACGACCTATGCCGCCATCGTGTCGGGCTTGCCGCTTCTGAATCACGCGCCGGAAAGACGGTGCGCACTTATCGATAGCGTGTTCGCGCGCCTCGCGCCCGGCGCGCCTTATGTGCAGTTCTCCTACGGCATGCAGCCGCCCGTGCCCGCCCCGCTTGGCTGCACCGTGAAACGCGCAAGCGTGATCTGGCTCAACCTGCCGCCCGCGCGCGTATGGGTTTATCGAAAAGTCTGATTACTCCGCCGCTTCCGCAAGCATGGGAGCCGCTTCAAGAACATCGCTGCCGACATGGGCTTCGAATTTCTTGAAGTTCTCGCGGAACATCGAGACGAGTTTCTTCGCCTGCGCGTCATAGGCAGCCTTGTCAGCCCATGTGTCGCGCGGATTGAGGATTTTCGTGTCGACGCCGCGCACGGAAACCGGCACGCGGAAACGGAAATGCGGATCGATGCGCATTTCCACATCGGCGAGCGATCCGTCGAGAGCAGCGGCGAGCAACGCGCGCGTCGCCTTGATCGGCATGCGCGAGCCGACACCGAACGCACCGCCCGTCCAGCCCGTGTTGACGAGCCAGCAGTCGGCCTGATGTGTGGCGATCAATTGGCGCAGCAGATTGCCGTATTCGGTCGGATGGCGCGGCATGAACGGTGCGCCGAAGCAGGTGGAGAAAGTCGGCTGCGGCTCTTTGCCGAGGCCTTTTTCCGTGCCCGCGACCTTCGCCGTGAAGCCGGACAGGAAGTGATACATCGCCTGGCTCGGCGTGAGCTTCGCGATGGGCGGCAGCACGCCGAAGGCATCCGCCGTCAGCATGATGACATTCTTCGGATGGCCCGCGCGGCCCGTATCGCTCGCATTCGGGATGAAATCGATCGGATAGGCGGCACGCGTGTTTTCCGCGTAATGCGCACTGTCGAGATCAAGCTCGCGCGTGTCGGGATCCATCACGACATTCTCAAGCACCGTGCCGAAACGCTCGGTGGTGGAGAAGATCTCCGGCTCCGCCTCGCGCGAAAGCTTGATCACCTTCGCATAGCAGCCGCCTTCGATGTTGAAGACGCCATGCTCGCTCCAGCCATGTTCGTCATCGCCGATCAGCGTGCGCGTGGCATCGGCAGAAAGCGTCGTCTTGCCCGTGCCGGACAGGCCGAAAAAGATCGCGGCCTTGCCGTCCGAACCCACATTGGCCGAACAATGCATCGACATCACATGTTTTGGCGGCAACAGGTAATTCATGATCGTGAAAACAGATTTCTTCATCTCGCCCGCATAGGACGTGCCGGCGATGAGCACGAGCTTCTGTGTGAAGTTGACGGCGATGACCGTCTTGCTCGTGCAGCCATGCTTCGCCGGATCGGCTTCGAAATTCGGCAGATCGATGATCGTGAATTCGGGCGAAAAGCCCTTCAACTGTGCTGCCGTCGGACGGATGAGCAATTGATGCACGAACAGCGAATGCCACGCATATTCGGTGACGACGCGCACGGGCAGGCGGTGCTCAAGATCGGCGCCGCCGAAGAGATCCTTCGCGAACAGCTCGCGGCCTTCCGCGAACGCCATCATGTCGGCATGGAGCGCATCGAAATGCGCCTGCGTCATGGGCTTGTTGTTATCCCACCAGACCTGACTTTCGGTCGCGGCATCGCGCACGACAAATTTGTCATTGGCGGAGCGGCCCGTGTGCTGGCCGGTGAGAACCACAAGCGGCCCGTTCTTCGCGACATGGCCTTCGCCGCGCGCGACCGCCATTTCGTAAAGCGCGGGCGCGGAGAGGTTCCAATTGACCCCTTTGAGATTGCGGAAACCCTCTAACCCGAACGAGCCTTGCCGCTTCTCTGACATCTTACTTCCTCGCACGCAGCAGGACGCCCGCCCTGCCGCCAGAATTGTGTTAAGAACCACCAAGCATAGGGCTGAAGCCCCCGGCCCGGCAAGAAATCCCCTAAACGCGGGTGGGGCCGAAGGCAAGAAAACCTGCCCATCAAGGTGAAGACGGATCGTCGCGGGCGGTGGAATTTTAGGCTAAGGGTATCATTCGATGGGCTTTTCCGACGAGGAGCTGGAGCGTTATGCCCGCCACATCGTGCTGCGCGAGGTGGGGGGCGCGGGTCAGGCAAAGCTGAAGGCGGCCCGCGTGCTTGTGGTGGGAGCGGGAGGCTTGGGCAGCCCCGTCATCCTCTATCTCGCGGCCGCCGGTGTAGGCCATGTCGGCATTGTCGATTTCGACGATGTCGCCCTTTCCAACCTCCAGCGCCAGATCGCGCACCGGACGAAAGATGTGGGCCGACACAAGACGGATTCCGCCGCGCGCGCGGCCCATGCCATCAATCCCGAAATCCATATCGAGCCTCACTTCATGCGCCTTACGGGCCAGAACGCGCTTGGGCTCATCCAGGACTACGATATCGTGGCGGACGGGTCGGACAATTTCGCGACGCGCTTCCTTGTGAATGATGCCTGTTTCTTCGCGGGCAAAACGCTCGTGTCCGCCGCCGTTACGGAATTCGACGGGCAGCTTGCAACGTTCAAGGCGCATGACCGGACGGGCACCCACCCTTGCTATCGTTGCCTCTACCCCGAACTGCCGCCGCCCGGCACACTTCCCTCCTGTTCGGAGACGGGCATCCTCGGTGCTGCCGCAGGCGTCATGGGGACACTGCAAGCCCTTGAGAGCATGAAGGAAATCATCGGCATTGGCGAAAGCCTCGCGGGCCGGCTCCTTGTCTATGAGGCGCTTGAAACCCGCTTCCGTACAATCAAGCTGAAGCCCGATCCGGCCTGTACGCTATGTGGGCCAACGCCCACGATTAGCAATCTGTCGATTCATATTTAACTGCCATTTAAAGGCGTTGCGTCACAATCCGCCGGGGTCAGGCTGGGTTGTTGCGCGATGGCGCAGGAAATCCATTACGAGATTTTTCTCCGCATGGGCGCGAAGGGCGGCTGGTCGCTGCACGACGTGATGGCCCATCGCGAAAGCGCGCTCGAAACCGCAGCCGACCTCATGGCGCGCGAGAAGGCCGTAGGCGTCAAGGTCGTCAAGGAAACCTATTCGACCGAGACGGGCGATTATCTCTCGCTCAAGATTTTCGAAGACGGCCACACGCAGATGAAAATGGAAGCCGCGGCCGAGGATGTGCCGCATGCGCTTCCCTGCTTCAAGCCGGAGGATCTCTATCTCGCGCAGGCGCGCGCGACGATTGCGCGGCTGCTGTCCGATTATCTCGCGCGTCACAAACTGACCGTGACCGAACTCATCCATCGCGCCGATATGCTGGAAAAATTGGAAGCGACCGGCACGATGTTCCAGCATGCGATCCAGAAGATCGCGGTGGCGCAAGCGTCGACCAGCTCGACGCCCGTGCAGCATATCATCAAAAGCCTCAACGATCTCGCCACGAAAGCCGTCAATCGCGTTTATCGCGACGCGCGCAACAATGCATTTCCGAAGATCGCGTCTGGCGGTTTCGGCAAAGCGGCGGAGAAACTCGCGCGCAATGCGGACGGCGCGTATCTGTTGAACGCAGGCATCGCGCAATATCTCGCCGATGCGAAAAACTGGGATGCGAAACTCTCGCGCCTGCTCGCGCTCATGGATGAAGCGCCTGTTGAAGGCGAAGGCCGGACGCTTCTTCTTTCTTGTATCGACGCGCTTGTAGCGGAGCTGCTCAGCAGTTCGGCCGCGCTCACCGAACTCATCGGGCCGGAAGACGATCTCGGCCATGCAATCCTCGATCTCATTCGCCTGTTCACGGGTGAAGCGCAGGACAAGGGGGCTGCGAGTTTGGGCCTGCTCGCACAGCATTTCGCAAAAGACGATTTGCCCGACGCGCGTATGGCGATTGCGAACCGCATCCTCGCCGAGATCAAAAGCGTCAAGCGGCTCTCGCATGCCTCGCTTGATGAGGAATTGCGGCTATTGCGCCACATCGCGAACAATCTCGTGCTCGCGCAAGGAAAATATCTCGCGCATGAGGATATGATTGCCGCTTTCACGCTGCGCTCGCGCAGGCTCATCGTGCCGGAATCCATCGGCGAATATCTGGAATTTGCGGCCTCGCCGGACGGAAAGCTCGAACGGCTGCTGCATGTGGAAGAAAACATCATAGGTCATGAGAACAAACGCAATCTCGGCGCCTTCGTCGTGCCGGTCGTCACGTCTGCGGCGTTCGAAACCTATTGCATCAACACGAATGTACCTGCGCTGCAACGTTTGAAGCGGCTTGCCGATCTGCAGGATCGCGTGCGCCGTTCCACATTCCACGAAAGCCAGCGCCGCGAGATCGCGGGCGTGCTCGACCGCGTGGCGTGTCTTGTGGAAGCGCAGGTGAAACTGCTCGATTCGATTGCGGCGAAAGCGTCAACGCCCGCAGAAATGGCCGTCACGATTCTTAAACTCTGCACGGGCGGCATGCTCACCGAAGGCAAACTTTCGGCGCGCGCGCGCGAACTTGTGGTTTCAAGCCTTTCGCGGCCGGGATTTCTCACCGGCTATGTCGCCCATCTCGCCCAGCACGGCGAAAAGCTCAACGCCGATGCCGCGATGAGCGAACTCATGCAGACGCTTCAGAAAGCCGGCATCACGCCCGAGACGGGATTGAAGTCGATTGCGGCTTGATTAATGCGCCGCATCCCAGTTAGCCGCGGCGCGCGCTTCAACGGTGAGCGGCACATGCAATTCAAGCGTAGGCAATGCCGCCTTCTCCATCACCTTGGCGACGACGGCACAGGTCTTCTCTGCCTCTTTCTCCGGTGCTTCGAAGACGAGTTCGTCATGCACCTGCAGCAGCATCCTCGCTTTGAGGCGATTTTTTTCCAGCGCCTCCGGCACGCGGATCATCGCGCGGCGAAGAATATCGGCAGCCGTGCCCTGAATCGGCGCGTTGATCGCAGCACGTTCCGCCCCGCCGCGATGACCGGGATTGCTCGAACGGATTTCGCGGATATGCACGCGCCGCCCGAATAGCGTTTCGACATAACCGTTCTCTCGCGCGAACGCCTTGGTGTTTTCCATATAATCGCGGATGCCGGGGAAGCGCTGGAAATATTTCTTGATGTAATCATCGGCCTCGCCGCGCGCGATGTTGAGCTGATTGGAAAGCCCGAACGCAGAAATGCCATAGACGATGCCGAAATTGATCGCCTTCGCACGTCTGCGCACTTCGGGCGGCATGCCTTTCACGGGCACGCCGAAAATCTCCGATGCCGTCATCGCGTGAATATCTGCGCCATCCGAAAATGCTTGGCGCAGCGCGGGCACATCGGCGATGTGCGCAAGCAGGCGCAATTCGATCTGGCTGTAATCGGCGCTGATAAGAAGCGCGCCCTTTGGAGCGACAAACGCCGTGCGGATGCGTCGGCCTTCCTCGGTGCGGATCGGGATGTTCTGCAGATTGGGATCGGTCGAGGCGAGCCTGCCCGTCGATGTGGACGCCATTGCATAAGACGTATGCACGCGTCCCGTTTGCGGATTCACATAAGTGGGCAACGCATCCGTGTAAGTGCCGCGAAGCTTCGCCAATTGCCGCCAGTCGAGAACCTTGCGCGCGATTTCGTGCCCCTGTGCCGCCACTTCCTCAAGCACTTCGACATCGGTGGACCACGCGCCCGTTTTCGTCTTGCGCCCGCCGGGCAATTTGAATGTGCCGAACAGGATGTCGCCCAATTGCTTCGGCGAACCGATGTTGAATTCGCCGCCTGCAAGTTTGTGAATATCCTTTTCGAGCTTCACTTGGCTTTGCGCGAAATCATTGGAAAGACGGCGAAGCAAATCCGCATCGATGGAAATGCCCGCACGTTCCATATCGGCCAATATGGGCACAAGCGGGCGCTCGAGCGTTTCGTAGACGCTGATTTTTCCTTCCGCGACGAGCCGTGGCTTCAGCAGCGCATGCAGGCGCAGCGTGACATCGGCATCCTCGGCGGAATAGCGCGTGGCTTCCTTCACGGGTACGCAATCGAATGTGATTTTTTCCTTGCCCTTGCCCGCCACTTCAGAAAACGCAATAGGCGTATGGCTTAAATGCATTTGCGAAAGCTCATCCATGCCATGGCCGTGAAGCGTAGCCTCCAGCACATAGGAGAGGAGCATCGTGTCGTCGAACGGCGCCACGCGGATACCGCGCTGCAGGAATATGAGATAATCATATTTGAGGTTCTGCGCGATCTTGAGGATGGATTCGTCCTCGAGCAGCGGCTTCAGCCGCGCGAGTACATCTTTCTCCGCCAATTGTTCGATCTTGGCGCTGTCGGCGAGATCAAGGCCATCGCCCTTTCTGTGCCCGCACGGAATATAGCAAGCCTCGCCGGGTGCTACCGCGAGAGACACGCCGCATAGCCCCGCCTGCATCGCATCGAGCGACGTCGTCTCCGTATCGACACAGACAATGCCCATCTCTCTCGCACGCGCGATCCAATGATCGAGGCGCTTTGCAGTCGTCACTGTCTCATAAGCATCGTGATCGATGGCCTTGAGGATCGCATCGCGATTGGCGATGGCGCCCGGCATATTCCCATTCACCGCGACAAGCGCGCGATCGGCCGCAAGCGGTTCGACATTCTTTATCGGTGTCGCACCGCCCGGCGCAGGCAGAGCTTTCTCCGCGGGATCGGCGGCAGGCGCAATCGCATCCGGATCGGCGATGTTGAAATGCGCCGCCGCACGTTTCGTCAGCGAATTGAATTCCATCGCCTTCAAAAATGCGATGAGCTTTTGCGGATCGGGATCCTGTGCGGCCATCTCCTCGATGGGACATGAAATCTTCGCGTGACGGTCGAGTGTCACAAGCTTCAGCGAAATGCGCGCGTTCTCCGTGTTCTCAATGAGCGTTTCGCGCCGCTTGGGTTGCTTGATCTCGCCCGCGCGTTTCAGCAACGCTTCGAGACTGCCATATTCGTTGATGAGTTCGGCTGCCGTCTTCACGCCGATGCCGCGCACGCCGGGCACATTGTCGGTGGAATCGCCCGCGAGCGCCTGCACCTCCACCACCTTGCTCGGCGGCACGCCGAAACGCTCCATCACTTCGGCGGAGCCGAGCCGCTTGTTCTTCACGGGATCGAACAATTCGACCTTGCCGTCTTCGACAAGCTGCATGAGATCCTTGTCCGAAGACACGATCGTCACACGCGCGCCCACCTCGCACGCCATCCGCGCATAGGTCGCGAGCAGATCGTCGGCCTCGAAGCCCGGCTCCTCCGAGCACGCCACGCCGAACGCACGCGTCGCTTCGCGCACAAGCGGGAATTGCGGAATGAGATCGTCCGGCGGATCGGGGCGGTTCGCCTTATATTGCGGATAGAGGTCGTTGCGGAATGTGCGCTTGCCGGAATCGAAAATGACGGCGAGATGCGTGGGCTTGTCGCCGCCCTTGGTGTCCTCCAGAAACTTCCACAGCATGTTGCAGAAGCCGGACACCGCATTCGTAGGCAGCCCGTCTGATTTGCGCGAAAGCGGCGGCAAAGCGTGATAGGCACGGAACAGATAGCCCGAGCCGTCCACGAGCATCAGGTGATCGCCCTTGGCGAGCGCGCGGCTGGCGGCTTTGCGCGGGGCCATCAATGCGCGGCCGCGCCCTCGCGCAGCACGAAACGCCGGTCGCAATAGCCGCAATCGACGAAATGCTCGTCGCCCATCTCAAGATAGACGCGCGGATGGCCAAGCGCCCCGCCGCCGCCATCGCAGGCCACGCGCGTGGTGTCCACGGTGATGATCTCGGGCGGTTCGCGATTAAGGGCGGTAGTGTTGGACATGGGTTCTCTTCAATCCGGAGCGCGCCGGATCATAGCGAGTGGATTTGCGTCCGCAACGGGGCAAAGAAAAGGCGGCGGATCGCCCCGCCACCCGAGATTCAAGGGATATCGCCTGACTACCAGTTCTTCGTGATGCGCAAGCCAAATAGGCGCGGATCAGTGGTGAAGATATTGGTGCTGAGGCCCGTGTCGTCCGAATTCAAGAATGCGCCCGTGATGGTGGTCGTGTTGAAGACATTCTTCATATAGGCCATCGCCTGCCAGCCATCCTGGTTCGTGAAGATGAGCGTCAGGTTCAGGTTCGTATAGCCGTGCAGCTGGTCGTAGGGTTTGTCGTTGAACACGCGCGCAAACGAATTGCCTTGCCAATACCCATCGGCACGCCCTGTCGCCGCCCAATCCGCACTGAGCGGCATCGTGTATTGCGCGCCGAGCGAAAGCGTGAACGGCGGCGCGTTGGGGAGTTTGTTGCCGCCAAGATTTTTGTCGAAGCCTTCGCCATTATGGGGCGCGGTGGAAGGATCGAAGCCTGAGTTTCCCGGATCCACACCAAGGCTGTAAGCAGCAAAGCAAGCTGCGTTCAGCGCTCCGTAATCGCCATCGGCATAAAGGCCGAAGGTTGGGCCACCGCCAGGAGGATTGTTCGCAGGCACAGCCGAAGCAGGTATCGAGTTGCTTCCTCCTCTTGACGCGCGATAGGAGGAAATCAGTTCGTTGACGACATAGGTTGGAAGTATGCAGCTCGAAGTCTCCGTCAGGAACGGCCGCACCACCATCCAGTCCGAATTGCCGGCCGTGCGATCCATCAGATCGATCGCCTGCTGGCCATTGTCAATGCGGGTATTTTCATAACCGCCCGCGAAATTGAACCGTAATCCCGGAATGGGTTCCCAGGTCGATTCCAGTTCAGCGCCTTTGACTGTGGCATTGAAGTTCAGATTGATCGCCGTGCGGTCCACGATCTCGGATATCTGATAGCCCTTGTAGTCATAGTAGAAAACATCGCCGTTCAGCGTCATCGCCCCATCCAGAAGCGTGTTCTTCGTGCCGAGTTCAAAGGCGTTGACGAATTCCGGCGCGAAGGTCAGTGGATGGTCGTAAACGCTGGGCGAGGAGAGTTGGAGGCCATAAAGGTTTAGCGGCACTACGCCCGGCGGATTGGCGCCGCCGCCCTTATAGCCGCGCGAATAAGAGCCATAAAATAACGACTGGTCAGTGAAATCGAGTTTTGGCGTCCAGTTGGCGACGAAGCGGCCCGTCCATTCTTTCCATTGCTGGTCGATGTCGCCGAAACTCGGATAGCCCTTGCCCACGATCAACGTCCAGCTCGGATACTCGGTGAAGCTTTTCATGTCGTCGGTCCAGCGCAACCCGCCAGTCAGCTTCAAATCCGGTGCCACCTGATAATAGGCTTCGCCGAAGCCCGCCCAGGAATGCAGGCGATAGGGATTCTCGCTGCGGAAATAATTGTGTCCTTGACCGTCTATCTTGCTGAGCGGATTAGGATCGATCCAAGCGCAACCGAGTCCAAAAGCAGCAGTGTAGGTAAAGATAAAATTAGGATCGTTGGTGGCAGGCACAGGGCCGCATGCATTGGCGGCTGCGGCATCAAAGGTAGCATGAACATTTGGCCCACCGAACCCGGTCTGGTTCTCGTCTTCTTGGTACGCGGTCAGAACATTGGAGAACACATAGTAATCTTCGAGCGTATGATAATGAAGGAAAGAACCACCTGCACTGAAGTTCAGCGGCCCCGTAAAACTCGAAGCCAATCGCACCTCCTGATAAAATTGCTCGGAATGTTGCTGCGACACGTCCTCGGCCAGGAATCTGGTCGAACAGCCCAGTTGGGGATCGCAAAACTCGCCGTCCTGTCCGGTTAAGGCTTGTCCTCCTCCGACGACGAACTCGTTCGGAACCGTATTGAAGCGGTTGAAATCCTCGGTCGAATAGAGGAAATCCTTATTGTAGCCGGTCTGCGACGTCAGTGTGAGAGAGGGCGTGATGGCATAGTCCGCGTTGAACTCCAGCGTGTCATTCTTGGCCCGGTAGCTGGGCTTCAGGGCAGAGCCGATGACGCGCAAATTCTGCGACTGGCTTAATGTTCCATACGGGTTGGACCCGGTCGGTATAAACGGATTGGTGTATTCCGCAGCCTGAACAAACGTAATCGCACCGGGGTTCGGCACGCCGAAAGCCCCCGGCCCATAAAGCGAGCCCGGCTTGCAGCCCTGGCTGAGCCAAGCATCGCCGCTTTCGTCAATGTTGGTGACCAGACCGGCAGGCCCATCCACGGATGACGGGCCGGGATCGGTATGGCATAGCGTTTTGGCGCTTCTCAGGCGATCATCATTTTCGCTGAAATGCTCCCAGATCGCTGTGGCTTCGAGATGTTCAAACGGTCTGATTTCGACAGACGCGCGGCCTGACCACAGATTGCGGCCATCGACGGACTGTTGCAGCGTCGTGTCATAGGTGTAGCCGTCGCGTTTGGTCCATTCGCCGGCAACACGCACATCGAGCTTGTCGCCGACAATCGGGACGTTGAGCATGCCTTCGAGACGGCGATTGTTGTAATTTCCGACATCGACGGACGCCATCGCCTCATATTGATCGGTGGGCTTGGCGGAAACCATGTTGACGACGCCTGCCGTGGCGTTGCGGCCGTAGAGTGTGCCTTGCGGTCCGCGCAGAACTTCGACCTGTGAAACGTCGTAGAATTCCTGTTCGAAGAAATGATTGCGGATGAACGGAATATCGTTGAACGCAACCGCCACCGCGGGATCGGTCGAAACCGAAATCGCCTGCGTGCCGATGCCCCGAATCTGGATCGAGTAGCCCGTGAAATTCGTTTTCGTGAAGGTCAGGTTCGGCACCTGTTTCACGAGATCGGGGCCGCCCGCGGTTTGCGTTTGCGTCAATTGTTCCTGTGACAGCGCGGTAATCGAAATCGGGATGTTCTGCACATCGCCGCCGATTTTTGAGGATGTCACTGTGACGGTTTCAAGCGGCGCGCCGGAAACCGAAACTGCGGGCGTGGCAGCTTCCTTCAGCAGGACCGGAGCATCGCTCGATGTCGCGTGCACGATGCCGACCGAGCCGGACGGATGGCGCTGCGCGACAAAGCCCGTTCCTGCAAGGATCTGGCTCAGCGCGTCGTAATTCGAAAGATCGCCTTTCACGCCCTTGCTACGCGCGCTATCGAGTTCCTGATCGAGATAGACAAGCGGCACGCCGGTTTGCGAGGCATAAGCGTTCAATGCGGCTTTCAAACTGCCGCCTGGAATGTTGAAATTGGCAGCTTGTGCCGCGACGGTCGTGAACAATATGCCGGCCGCCACGAACACGGTTTTGAAAAATGATAATTTCATACTTCCCCCACTTGCGCTCGTTCCAGCACCTTCAAATACGTCAGCGCGAGATCACGATCTCGTCGCCGATTCTGCTTACGCGGAGCTTGAGCATGGATTTCATGACGTCGGCAAAATCCGCCAAGCCGTTTTTCGGAAATGTGCCCCCAATCATGCGCGGGGCGACGGCTGAATCTGCGATGACAAGCTTCTCGCGATTGTAGCGATTGAACTCCCGCGCCGCGTCGGCAAGCGTTGTGTGATCGAACATGAGCACATCGCGCCGCCAGCTGAGCGTGGCGTCGAGCGCGGGCGCGGATTGCTTCTTGAACGAAACGCCGCTCGCCGTCGCGATGACGCTATCGCCGGGCTTGAGAACCGACGCGCGGGTTTGCGAACCATTCATGGCTTCAAAACGCGCGCGGCCTTCGACAAGCGAAACCTCGAGCCGGTCATCTTCCTGCCGTACGAGGAATTTCGTGCCGAGATCGACGATGCGGTAGCCGCGCGTCATCACGGTCAAAGGACGGCCCGCGTCGTGTTTGATCTGGAAATAGGCCTCGCCCTTGTCGAGCCAGATCTTGCGCGGACTCGCCTCATTCGCCACGCGGATCACGGTGTCGGTGTTGAGTTCGACTTGCGAACCGTCGCTTAGCCGCACGGTTTCATGCCCGCCAAGCGGCGTCGAGTAGGTCCATTCGTCGCCGGACGAATATGCGTATTTATATATGAGTGCGCCCGACACGAGCATCGTACATACAATTGCAACACCGCGGCCGAACATTTTGAAGAAAGCGCTGCGCTTTTCCCGAACCGGTGCCGCCGCGCCGCGCAAGACCGAGATGCGCTCCGTGCGCGACCAGGCGTCTTTCAAGCGCCAATAGGACACGCGATGGGCAAGCGATTGCGCGAGCCATGCATCGAGTGCGGCCCGATCGGCCTCGCCCCAATCCTCGCAATCGCGACGTTCGAGCCACGCGGCGGCGCGGGCATCGATTTCGTCCGCTGCGATTTCCCGGCGCGGTTCACTCATGCGCCCCTCCCGCCGTTTCGCGATAGAGAATGCGCGCGAGGCTCGTCATCGCGTTGGCGAGATATTCGGCGACCGTCGCCTCGGCGAGACCAAGTCTTTGCGCAATCTCGCGGCGCGACAACCCTTCGATCCGGCGCAGCAGCACCACTTCGCGATACCGCGGCGGCAATTGCTCAACCGCGTTCTTCACGCGGCGCAATTCCTCCCGCGCAATGAGCTTGCGGTCCGCGCCCGGTTCGTCGGCCGCGATGCCGAGCATATCGACATCGGCCACCGCATCGATGGGCACGACATGCGCGCGTTTCCCGCGCGTGATGAGAAGATTGCGCGCGGTCGTGAACACAAAAGCGCGCGTCCGCTCCGGCGGATTCTTATAAGCCGCCTCGCATACGCGCATATAGATTTCCTGGCGCAAATCCTCGAAGCCGCTCGCATCGCGCCAATTGTGACGCAGATATTGCATAAGGATGGCTTCGAGCGGCAGGACCTCGCGCACGAACCACGCTTCCACCTCGGCCTCGGTCAGGGGTGCCTGAAGGTTCTCGCGATGATCTTTCGTGTCCGTCATGCAGAGCGTACCGAAGCACGAATTGTTCCGTTGTCTTAGACTCCTCTCGCCCGCGAACGTAGGGATGGCGGGGAAAATTATTCTTGCGCAACATTATTGCACGCGGGGCAAGACGGCCCTTCTGCGCCGCAACAAGCTCGCATGGCGCAAATCCGAGCCGTTCGCGATGCGCCGTCATGAAACAAAGGGTCGTCAGTAATTACGCCCTTTCGCGTCCTTCATCATGCCTAATTTTTCTAGTCACGAAAAACTTCGAGTTTAGCCCTTGCCTCGCGAAGCCGTATCTCGGCCTCGATTTTGCGCACCTGTAATTCAATGTAATTCACGCGCTCTTCAAGTTCAGCCGTTTCCGGCGTCACCTTCTTCACAACTTTGGTGCCCTCAACCGGTCGGGCGACCGGCGCCTTGAACGGAAAAGGCCTGTCCGTGCGAATCCTGAAATGCTGCACGAGCTTTGGCGTCGATTGGGGAATATACAATTCGATTTGACGCTGCACATATCCTTGATGCTCGGGCATAGTTGGTGGAATTCGCACCACGACGAAACGATTGTCATGCTGCCAAAATTCCAGCGGCATCACCACCTGCCATGGCTTCCGCGGTATCACCATATACAATTCGGCCTTGGACATTCTCATCCAATCGCTGAACTCAAACACCAGAAAACCGTCCGGCGTCACTATATCGGTGCATTTCTGGTCGCTGAGATCGAGCGCGAGACGGACCCTCGGCGTGAATTCGATACCTTGATCGACTATTTGCCGATTTAACGCCGCTACGCTGTCCCGATGCTCGTTGTAGCAATTGATAAACGTCGCTTCCTGTGCGGGAGACAGCGGGGTATGTGCAATGCACTCTGTGGCGGCCAATCGGGGAAAAATCCGGGATGCCAACATGATACTGCGAAAGGAAGTAGGCGGAACAAGGTCGAACAATTCCTTGAAATCTGTGACTGGTTTATTGCGCAATTCCGGTATCCATGGAACACCGTTTTGACGCATATAATTCAACATATAGTATTCCGCCCGACGGGCTGCGTTTGCGGTGCCGCGCCATAGCGTCAGATGTGCATTGAACGCGACCGGCGCGGCGTGAATGGGAAACGGTTTCTCTCCGGCGCGGGGAAGGTTTTGTAAAACCAGCCAAAGATAGTTCAAATGTATTTCCGCGGTGATGCGTTTGCTATCGAACAAAAAACATTGGCGCGGCAATCCTCCAAGCTTGCGCGTATCGGAAGGGCCGGGCGCGGTTGTCCAGCCTGGCGCGATATAGGTGGGCATTTCGATCTCGCCGACAGCGCCACCTTTGGTTAGAAACTTCTCGAGTTCTCTTTCATTGAAAAACAGCACTTCATCAGCGTCCAATCGGCAAGCATACCGATGCGTGCAAGCGCTGTATCCGGCCATCCTTTTTTCCACCTGCGTCGGCCAAAGACGGGCGATCGCGCGATAGGGTATGCCGCTCGATTTGATTATGTCATAGACAGCATCGTCGGATCGTTCCGGATTCTTGCCCAATTGGCGATAGTACGGAGCCATCCATTCATAAGCACCATCAACCACCACGAGCTCGTCGATGAAAGGCGCTACCGAGCGCAATGCCAGCTCGAGAATGTCCCAATCATTGTAGACTTGCAGATAAGCGCTGATTTTATAGGACACGAACACTTTCCTTCATTCGGACGAAGCATTGACAGAAGCGCCTTTCATACAAAGCTCCGGCATCCCTTGCTATATGGCTATCAGGCACCGCACTCGAAATATTGCTCCGGAGGCGCGGAAACGTTGCTTTGCCGCCGCGCGCGTCGGGAAATGCGCGACAACGGTTTGGAATTCTCCGGTAGAGGAATGGCGCACCCGACAGGATTCGAACCTGTGACCTCTGCCTTCGGAGGGCAGCGCTCTATCCAGCTGAGCTACGGGTGCGTCGCGGCCAGTCTATAGCGTAAAGGGTGCAAGCGCGGCAAATAACGCCGTTTCAGGCGAGAGCTGCCAGCGCCTGCGTGAAAGTCTCCGCCGCATGGCGCCAGACCGCGCGTTTCCATTCGGGCGTATCGGGATAAAAGGCGGCGCGGATATCCTGTTTGACCGCGTTCCAGCGGTCATGGCCAGGCCGCGCGTTCAGATGCAGCCAATTGTCCATGCGCAGTGCATGGAACACATCGCGCATCGGCGCGGTGCCGACTTCGAGGGCTGCAAAGGTCAGCTCCACGCGCGCGAGCAGTTTCGTGAGCGCCTTGTCGATCGTGCCTGTGAGCGGTGCGGACAGCGACTCGCCCGCCTCGCTCGACGCCACGCGGCCGCCCCAGATCGCGCGCTGGCGCTTGTACTCGGCGGAGTTCGGCAAATCTTCCGTGATCATCTCGGCGGCACCGCATTCGCCGAGGCCGGTATGATAATCTACGACTATGAGCTTCTTGACATGGGAAAGATGTTCTTTCAGCACATCGCGCAGCATCGCCGCAGACCAGCTTTCGCGCATTCCCCCAAAATAGATTCCATCGGCGTGGCTATATTGGCCCGCACTGATCGCCGTTTGCAGCGCGAATGGCCCGTGCTTCGTCGCATAATCGACAAGCCGCGCATTGGCGGCCTTCATCGCGTCCTGCGAGATGTCCTTCGGCGCAATGTCATCGGCGAGCAGATCATAGGCCGCATTGTCCGGCGGTTTTGTGTGATCGATGAAATTGCGGTTGATGTCCGCATTGTCTTCGTTGACGCGGCGGTCCCACGCGAAGCCAAACGGGTTCAACGCATGCAGCAGCACAAGCCGCGCGCCTTTCGGTAGCTTTGCACATAGCCCTTCGCGCAAGAGCCCCGTCTGCACGCCCGAACCGAAATAACCCTCGACACCGTGCGTGCCGGAAATGAGGAGCACGGCGTTCTCGGCCTCCCGCGGGCCTGCGCACGCGACATCGATGAACAACGGCTTGCCGTCCGGCCCCGCCTCGCTTGGATGCACGCGGCTTGTGACGCCAAGCCCCGCCGCTTCGCATGCCGCACGGAACTGCGCGCGGCCCTGCCGGTAGTCTCTCGGAAAATGATCCGTTCCGTCCATCATGCACTTCGCAAAATTTCGCGGCCTCTCTATATAATCGATTTTTGCGCGCCGTTCGCGGGTGAAAGATGAGCATTTTCGATTCCCTGGAGAAATTGCGGGCGACGCCGATCCCGGATCAGGTCGAGGCGCGCAGGCGCAAGGAAGGCTTTCGCGCCTACGCAATCGACAAAACAAGCGCGGCTGCCGGGGAAAATCTGGTTAACCTCAGCGATCACGGTATCGTGGGCGAGAATTATTATTACGCCACGCGAAACCCGCCCTATTGGCGGCGCATCGAAGGCGCGATCCCCGATGTGCTCGCGCGTCGCGCTGTGGCGCTGAAGCTTGCGGGCGTGAATGCGGTGCTGCGCGATGCGGATATCGAATTGTTCGTGTTCGACGGCTGGCGGCCGCGTGCGGTGCAGACCTATTTCCACGATGTGTGGATGCCGCAGGAAATCCGCAAGCGGAACCCTTCGATCTCGGATGACGAATTAGAGCGGGCGGTCGAAACCTATTGGGCAGCACCCTCGGCCAATGCGGATTCGCCCGCACCGCATGCGACGGGTGGTGCGATCGATCTGACGCTGCGTTTCATCGGCGGCGAGCGGCTATGGATGGGCTCGATCTTCGATGATGTGACCGCGCTTGCCCATCGCGATCATTTCGAAAGCAATGGCACGAAGGCCATGGCGTTTTCCGACGAGGAAGCACGCGCCAATCGCAGGCTGCTGCATTGGATCATGAGCGATGCGGGCTTCATCGGCCATCCCGACGAATGGTGGCATTTCTCCTATGGCGATCAATTATGGGCGAAGCTCAGCGGCGTGCCTGCCGCACTTTACGGCGAGGCGTCGCCTTATAAATCCGCTTAGGCGACATTCTGTTTTGCTGCGTTCGGTGTATCCGAAATACGCGCGAGCAATTGATCGTAGAATTTCGCGCTCGCGCCGGAGAGTTTCTTCGCCTGCAGGATGAGTTCGCGCGCGTCACTGTAAGCGCGTGCATCGAGCGCTGCCCAGATGCGTTCGTGAAATGTCGAAAGGGCGCGATATTTCGGGCTCACGCGCATGCCTTGATCGCCGAGCAACGCGAATTGCAAATTGTCCGCGGCACCTATCTGCAGAAGCGCAAAGCCATTCGCGGTGCTTGCTTGCGTGGCCGCATCAACAATCACGGAAAAGCCGAGCGTAGCGCATTGCATGCGCAATTCTTCCGCGCGCGAAACGCACTCGCCCGCGACCGACCAGGTTTTCCCAAACACGCCGGAGATTGCGGGGCCAGACGCGATGCCGATTGCGATGGACAAGGCTCGCGGCGCATTGCGGCCATCGGAGAGTGGAAACCGATTGTGCTGCTGCATCACGCTCAACATGCGCGCTGCGGCGGCACAGGCATGCGCAGCGTGATTTTCATTGGCGAGTGGCGCGCCCCAGCACACGGAAAATCCACCGGCCGCAAAACGCTCGACCGTGCCGCCCGTCGAAAGTGCTGCTTCCAGCAATGATTGCAGAATGCCGTCGAGCAGGCGCACGAGCTGTGATGCGTTTTCGCGATATTGCTGTTCGAGTTGGGCCACGTCCGGCAAGCGGCATGAGAGATATGTTATGCCGCGCGAAGCCGCATCCGGCATGACATCTTTCACAAGCACGGCGCGCACGGCAGACGGCAGCGCGAAGAACAGCCGGTCGAGTTTTGCGTTGCGCCGCGCAAGCATGCTCATGCGCGTGAGCACGATGAGAAGCGCGATGGCCGCGGACAGCGCCGCCACTGCACCTGCGTTCACGTGATGAAAAATCGGCAAGGGCTGCGCCCCCAAATCGCGACTCAGATTCTATCACGCGCGGACCTATATTTAAGCCGCTGGAATTGCTGTGGTTTCACGTCGCATCTGCCAATATGCCGATTGCGTGACGGTAACGTCACCTTCCTTGCGGGCCGCCCAATACAGGTGTATGGTTATCCACAGAACAATCCGAAAATCGAGGAGAGGCACGTCATGGAAAATATCACCAAGGATCCGGCCTATAACGCAGTGGATCCCACCGATTTCCCGGCGATGTTGGATGTGAACCGCTACGGCGAGCGCACCACCGCTTTCGACAAGATCATCTCCGCGACGCATGACCATTTCTGGGATCCGCTCGACACCAAATACATCGACTTCAGCCAGAAGTTCGATCTGGAAAACGAATTCCTCGTCAATCCCGAATCCAATATGGATTTGAAGACGGCCATCGCCGACAAGCTCGACGAGAAGGGCAAGATCAAGCTCGTCAATCTCGATGTGATGTGGGCGCTGTCCTCAATCCTGCATGGCGAGCAGGGCGCGCTTTCGCTGTCCGCCTCGCTGTGTCACATCCTGCGCGATCCCGGTGCCCAGGAATACGCCGCCAACCAGACGCGCGAAGAGGCCCGTCACGTCACCGCCTTCACGCGCTATGTGCAGGCGCGCTGGGGCAAGCCCGCGAAAGTCGGCCCCGCGCTCGGCGATCTCCTCAACGAACTCGTACTGTCGCCACTTGTGTGGAAGAAGATCATCGGCATGCAGATGCTGGTCGAAGGCCTCGCCATGGGCGCGTTCGCGACCTTCTACAAAGAGGCGCGCGATCCGCTGCTGCGCCAGCTCATGCAGCTTGTGATGACGGACGAAGCGTTCCATCACAAATTCGGAAAGATCTGGGCGGACCGCACGATTCCGCATCTGTCCAAAGCCGAACATGAACTCATCGAGGATTGGGCGTGGCAGGTGTTCCAGGTGCTGCTCTACAATCTGGGCTCGCCGGAACAGAAGGCGTGGATGTATTCGGCTTGCGGTCTCGATCCCGTGTGGTGCCAGCAGGCCTTCATGGAAGCGATGACGGACGCCAATATCCGCAACGAATTGCAGGAATCGACGAACATCTTCCGCGTGCTCATCAAGACGCTCGTGAAGGCCGGCATCATCACCGACCGCACGCGCGGCTTTTACGCGGCATTCATCGACATGGCCGAACTGCATAATGAAAGCGACCGCATGGTCGGCGACGACATCGCCGAAGAAGGCATCAAATATCTCATCAAGCTCAATGGCGGCTCCGGCTTTGTGACGCCGTCCCTGATTGCTGCCGAATAGTTCGGGCGCAAATAATAGTGTAAGTGGAAAGGGCGGTCTTTCGGGCCGCCCTTTTGCGTGAGGGAGAAGACTTTGGCGAAAACGGGAACGGAACAGACCGCGCTTATCACGGGCGCGTCGGTCGGTATCGGCATGGAATTGGCGGAGTGTTTTGCGAAAGATGGCTACGATGTCATCCTCGCCGCACGCACCGAGAATGCGTTGAAAGAGGTCGCAGATCGCATCGCGAAAGCCCATGGCGTGAAGGCCGTGCCCATCGCCGTCGATCTCGGTGTGCCTGGGGGTGGCGCGAAACTCGCAGCCGATATCGCTGCACGCGGGCTTACCGTCGATGCGCTCGTCAACAACGCAGGCTATGGCATG
>DATHQA010000339.1:0-4748 GCA_035483375.1 Rhizomicrobium sp.
TTCATCGAAAGCCAATTGAAGAAGATCGAAGCGGCAGCGAAACGCATCGCCGACACGGGCCGTGAGATCGCGCTTGAAGTCGATGGCGGCATCACGTCCGAAACGGCAAGGCGTGCCATCGCCGCGGGCGCGAATGTTCTCGTCGCGGGCACATCCGTGTTCAAAGGCGGTCCTGGCAAATACGCCGCCAATATCGCCGCGTTGCGGGGAGGGTGATGTGCAAAGGGGGGAGCCACGAATTGCGCCGCCGCCTGCGCTCATCCCCGAAATGGCGCTTGCGGAATGGCACCGCATCGCGCGGCCGTTCCGTGTCGCGCTGAGGCGCAACTGGTTCTATCGCCGCTTGCTGAAAGGTCCGATTTCGGATCGCGTTTTGTTTCATCCTTACGATGCGTTGCCGCGCCGGCTGGAGGATGCCGAAGCGCTGCTGCATGGGCGTTTCCGTCTCGCGGGCGATACGGTCGAAGTGCGCGAGGGCAGCGTGTTCGAAGCGGTGCCGCCATCGGTCGCGTGGCAGGAAGCCTTGCACGGCTTCGCATGGCTGCCGCCGCTTGCGATGGCGGGCGGCGACGCAGCGAAGACGCTTGCGATCAATCTCGTACAGCAATGGATCAGGCGCAATCAACGCTATTCGGAGCCCGCCTGGTCACCGCAAGTGATTGCGCGGCGATTGTTTCATGTGTTCGCACATGGACGCATTTTGCTTGTAGATTCCGATGCTGCGTTCCGTACGAAATTCTACGTCAGCTTGCGCGAGCAATCGCGCATGCTCATGCGCATCTGGCAGGAAGCGCCCGAAGGTATGGCGCGATTGGAAGCTGCTGCAGCACTCGCATTGTCGGGCGCATGCCTTGATGACAGCAGACGCCGACTGGAAGAAGGCCTTTCGGCGTTATCCTCCGAACTCGCGAAGCAGATTTACGGCGACGGCGGGCATTTGAGCCGCTCGCCGGAAGATGTGCTTCATTCCTATCGTTACCTGACGATGGTGATGGATGCGCTTTCGGCGACGAACCATCCCGTGCCGCAATCTTTGCGCGGCGCGCATGATCGCATGGCGCCGATGATCCGTTTCTTCCGGCATGGCGACGGCGCGCTCGCGCAATTCCACGGCGGCATCGAATGCGATTCAAAGATGATTTCCGCGTTGCTCGCGCGCGACGATGTGCGCGGACTTCCGCTGCTTCATGCGCCGCATTCTCATTATCAGCGTCTCGTCGCGGGCCGCAGCTATGTCGTGATGGATTGCGGCCCGCCGCCGCTATCGGTTTATTCCGCGCAAGCCCATGCTTCATGTCTTGCGTTTGAGTTGAGCGCGGGCCAGCAACGCATCGTCGTTAATTGCGGCGCGATGCAGATCAAGCCCGGTCAATGGGGCATGGTATTGCGCGCGACTGCTGCGCATTCGACGCTGACGCTTGCGGATACGTCATCAGCGGCGGCCCTCACGCCCGGCATCGCAAGCGATTTGCTTGGCCCGCGCATCGTGCAAGGCCCGGCGAATATCGAAACGCGGCGCACGCAAACACCGCAAGGCTGGGCCGTGTTTGCAAGTCACGACGGCTACGTTTCGCAATTCGGCATCCTGCACGAACGCGTGCTGACGCTTTCGCCGCAGGGCCTCATGCTGCAAGGCTCGGACAAGCTCGTCCCGCAGGCCAAGGCGCTGCGTGAAAGCAAACCCTTTGCGATCCGCTTCCATATCCATCCCGATGTGCGCATTTCGCCGTCGCAGGGCGCGGGTATCATCTTGAAGCTCGCCAATGGCGAAGGCTGGCGCTTCCGTGCGAGTGGCGGCAACCTCGCCATCGAAGAGAGCGTCTATCTGGGCAGCGGTTTCTTGCGTAAGGCCGAGCAGATCGTCGTCACCGCAGCGGTGAAGGATCAGCCTATCGAAATCGACTGGCTGTTCGAGCAGATCGGGGCTGCTTGAGGGCGCGCCCCCGCTTTGCTAAGCACGAACACCGCATAAGGGATTCCCATGGTTCAGCTCACGCTTCCCAAGAACAGCAAGGTCGCCAAGGGCAAGGTTTGGCCCGCGCCGAAAACCGCCAACGGCAAGAAGCCGAAGCGCTCCAAGGAGTTCAAAGTCTATCGCTACGACCCCGATGCAGGCGCGAACCCGCGCACCGACACCTATACGGTCGATCTGGAGAGTTGCGGACCGATGGTTCTGGACGCACTCATCAAGATCAAGAACGAGATCGACCCGACGCTGACTTTCCGCCGCTCCTGCCGCGAAGGCGTATGCGGGTCGTGTGCGATGAATATCGGCGGGCGCAATACGCTTGCCTGTACGAAATCGATCTCCGACATGTCGGGCGCGGTGACGATCTATCCGCTGCCGCACATGGCGGTCGTCAAAGACCTCGTGCCGGACATGAACAATTTCTACGCGCAATATGCGTCGATCCAGCCTTACCTGCAGACCCAAACGCCCGCGCCGGAGCGCGAATGGAACCAGACGCCGGAAGATCGCGCAAAGCTTGATGGACTTTATGAGTGCATTCTGTGTGCGTGCTGTTCGACATCATGCCCGAGCTATTGGTGGAATCAGGAGCGTTATCTGGGACCGGCGGCACTGCTGCAATCCTATCGGTGGCTTTCCGACAGCCGCGACGAGGCGCGGGGCGAGCGGCTCGACAATCTCGAAGATCCGTTCCGGCTCTATCGCTGCCACACGATCATGAATTGCGCCGATGCGTGCCCCAAGGGCCTGAACCCCGCCAAGGCCATCGGCGAAATCAAGCAGATGATGGTGAAGCGGTCGGTCTAAGCCGGGACGCGGGCGGCGCGGGTCATCAAGCCTGCGCGCACGCGAAGCATCCGCCACAGCAGAGCACTCGCGGCGTCCGTTAGACGGCTTTGCGGGTCCGTGCCGATGGCCTTCGCGATCATCTGAACGAGCTTCTTCACATGATGGCGGCGGTACAGCGTCATCGCCCGGATGTGATAGGCGCGCGCGTATTCCTCACGGCGATAGGGCTGAACCGCCTCGCGCTCCTCCGGGACATTCCCGCAATAATAGGCATAGGACAGCTCATCATCGTCTGACTCGTTCACGCGGCTCACTGCCGTGAGAAGTTTGCGCCAGAACGGCAGATCAACTTCATCTTGCCTGTTAAGGGTCTCGTAGAAGAGCTTGTAATGCCTGAATTCATCGGCAGCTATGCGACCGGCAATCTCCTTGAGCGCCGGCTCGTCAGCGGCATCACGGATGGCACTGTAAAAAGACGAAGTTCCCGATTCTACGACGCAGCGGGCGATCATCTCACTGCGCCGCGAGCCGCGAATCGAGCCTGCGCCACTCACGAAATGAGCGGGGCGATAGCCGGCGCGGAACCGGGCGAACGCGGCCTCGAAATCGAAACTCGGATCGGCGAGCTCGCACCAGCGACCCAATGCGAGGCCATGCTGGGTTTCCTCGATACCCCAATGCTCGATATCGGCCAGCGTTCGCGCATCCGAGCCAGCAAATACGCGCTTTAAATAGGTCACGTAATCGGGCGCATTGTATTCGACGAGCGAAGCGGCCTTGACGGCCGCGAGCAGCGAAGGTTCCACGCGCGTAGCGTCGAATTGGTCCCAACGAACATCGTCGAGCGTCCAACCTTGCGAATAGACAACGCCGTCTGCCATGGGGTCCGCCGTTAACGAAACGCCTTATACCAGAGCAGGTTGCGCAGGCCAAAGCTTCGCTTGGCTGGTTCTTTTATGGGCGCGCAATCTGACACGAACCGCTTCGCATTTCGCGGGATTGCGCTTCAGAGTGCAGCCCGGAGCTGGGTCAGGCTGTCCAGCATCTGCGCCATGCGGGCGCGGTCGGTATCGGTCTTGGCGAGCAGAAGGTCTTCACGTGTGTCCGAAATGCGCTGATCGAGCAAAGCGGGGTTCACGTCCGCCATCGGCAGGGCTTCCTCGGCCAGAACCGTCAGCCGTTCCGGATTGATCTCTGCAAAACCGCCAAGCACGAAAAAGCGCTGATCGCCTAGCGTGCCGCCTTTCACATCGATCACGCCGGGTCTGAGCGTCGTGATGAGGGGCTCATGGCCAGCCAGCACGCCAAGGTCGCCCTCGCTGCCGGGCAGTGTCACCATCTCGGCTTCCTCGGTGAGAAGGAGTCGCTCGGGGCTTACCAAATCAAACGGAATTTTATCGGCCATCGAAATACACAGCGAATGGCGAGTAGCGAATAACGAGTAGTGAAGAAAATGTCTTCATTGTCTGCCGGTTGTCCGCACCCTATTCGCTACTCCCTATTCGCTATTCGCTATTCGCTATTCGCCCAATTCCTACGCCGCTTCCGCCGCCATCTTTTGCGCCTTGGCGACCGCGTCTTCGATTGTGCCGACCATGTAGAACGCCGCTTCCGGCAGATGATCGTATTCGCCCGCGACGACGGCCTTGAAGCTCCGGATCGTATCGGCGAGATCGACGAACAGGCCGGGGAAGCCGGTGAACACTTCGGCCACATGGAATGGCTGCGACAGGAAGCGTTCGATCTTGCGCGCGCGGCCCACGATGAGTTTGTCGTCTTCGGACAATTCGTCCATGCCGAGAATGGCGATGATGTCCTGCAGCGACTTGTAGCGTTGCAGGGTCTGCTGCACCTGACGGGCAACATTGTAATGCTCCTCGCCGACAACGCGCGGATCGAGAATGCGCGACGTGGAGTCGAGCGGATCCACCGCCGGGTAGATGCCCTTTTCGGAAATCGCGCGGTTCAGCACCGTGGTCGCGTCCAAATG
>DATHQA010000340.1:0-7573 GCA_035483375.1 Rhizomicrobium sp.
CTCGATGGCCTCGAACACGGCGCAGATGCGGTCACGCAGTTCCTCGAACCACGCACGCGCAAGCCGTTTCCGCTCAAGCCCGTCCATGAGAATCCTTCGCCGCCTCTGCCTCACAGAATGGTGTGACGGCCCCCGAATGCAAATTCAGCGGATAGTACTTGACGAATAGTAATAGTAAAGGATATTCCCTATCTCATAGGATAAGGCCGCCGGAAATGTCGAAATATAAGCCTTTGACTGCCTTTCTTGAGAAGCAAAAGGCACAGGAAATTCCTATGACCTTTGAGGAAGTGGCGCAGATTCTGGGCGAGCCCTTGCCTGCGTCCGCCTACAAGCATCCTGCCTGGTGGGCGAACGAAACCACGGGCCATATTCAAGCCAAGGCCTGGCTTGAGGCTGGTTATGAAACAGAGCAGATCGACCAAGCGGGCAAGAAACTCGTCTTCCGCAAGACCAAGCCTTCAGGCCTCGCCGATGCGCCGCGGGAATTTGAGCGCCATTCGGATGCGCCGAAAAAGGTGGACCGGCATCCCATGATCGGCGCGATGATAGGCACCATTACGATCGAGCCTGGCTACGACCTTGCACAATCTCCATTCAGTGATGAGGAGTTGGCCGAAATGGAGGCCAATCTTGAACGGACCACTGACTTGATCGAGCAGGCCATGTCGAAAACAAAATGAGGCGACCACTCCTGCTTGATACGTGTGCGTGCATCTGGATCGTCACAAACAAAATTTCGGATGCAACGGCGAAAACGCTTACGGAAACGTACAATGACGGACTGCCGTTTTTCGTCTCACCGATCACGGCGTTGGAGATCGGACAATTGGCGCGCAAAGGTCGGTTGAAAACCGATCTCACGCCGCAGCGGTGGTTTGCGCGCCTGATAAATTTGCCGGGCACACGAGTAGCGGAGATGCCTCCTGAGTTGCTTATCGAATCCTCGCAGCTGCCGGGGGGTATTCATGGAGATCCATGGGACCGCATCATCGCCGCCACGGCGCGCGAATATGGCTACACGGTTCTCACGCGCGACCGTGCGCTTCTGAGCTATGCGAAGCAGGGGCATTTAAGCGCAATCGAGTGTTGAGCGGTTCGCGTCAATTTGCGCGGCGACAGAATCACCCAAGTTCGTGAATTGCCTGCATTTTATGCGTCATCGTGCCGCAAGACCCTCTATATCGCGTTCTCTATTTTAGCCTAGGTTTCGGCGCGCCGTTTTGAGTCCCGGGGAAGGCGCGTTCACGTCGTTCATTCCACCCGGTCGTGTCATCGAAGAGGGGTAGTCCGTGGCATCAGACAGTTCGGCCGAACCGACACGCCGCGATTTCATTTACGTCGCGACGGGGGCCGTGGCTGCGGTCGGCGTAGGCTTGGCCGCGTGGCCGTTCATCGATCAAATGAATCCGACATCGGCGGTGCGCGCACTCGCCTCCATCGAAGTGGACATCACGTCCATCCAGGTGGGGCAGGCTGTGACGGTCATGTGGCGCGGCCATCCGGTGTTCGTGCGCAGGCGCACGCCGAAGGAGATCGCCGAGGCCCGCGCCGTGAACGTGTCGGAACTGCCCGATCCCGATTCTCGCAATGCGAATCTGCCGGACGGCTCGCCTGCGACGGATGCCAATCGCGAGTTCAAGCCGGAATGGCTTATCGTCGTCGGTGTCTGCACACATCTGGGCTGTACGCCCACGGGCTATGAAGGCGATTACGGCGGCTGGCTCTGCCATTGCCACGGCTCGCAATACGACACGGCGGGACGCATCCGCAAAGGCCCCGCGCCGCAGAACCTTGCGGTACCCGTCTATTCCTTCCTGTCCCCCACGCGCCTCAAGATCGGCTAACGGAGCAGCCCATGTCCGGCCCATCGACCTATAAGCCCTCCAACGGCTTCACAAGGTGGCTTGATCAGCGCCTGCCGATCCTGCGCTTCGCCAACGACACGATGACGACGTTCCCGACACCGAGGAACCTCAATTTCTGGTACGTGTTCGGCGCCATCCTCACTTTCTGCCTCGGCGTTCAGATCGTCACGGGCATCGTGCTCGCGATGCATTACGTGCCGAATGCCGACATGGCGTTCGATTCCGTCGACCGCATCATGCGCGACGTGAATTACGGCTGGCTCATCCGCAACATCCACGCGACGGGCGCGTCGATGTTCTTCCTCGCCGTCTATATGCACATGTTCCGCGGCCTCTATTACGGCTCGTACAAGGCGCCGCGCGAGATGATCTGGATCCTCGGCGCGCTCATCTACATCCTCATGATGGCGACCGCCTTCTTCGGTTACGTGCTGCCCTGGGGTCAGATGTCGTTCTGGGGTGCCACCGTCATCACGAACTTCTTCTCCGCGCTCGATCAGATCACGCCGCATTGGGGCACTGCGATCTCGACCTGGCTGTGGGGCGGCTACGCGGTCGGCGACGCGACGCTCAATCGCTTCTTCAGCCTGCATTACCTGCTGCCCTTCATCATCGCGGCTGTCGTGGGATTGCATATCTGGGCGCTGCATGTGCCGGGCAACAACAATCCGCTTGGTATCGATGTGAAAGGCCCGCAGGATACGGTGCCTTTCCATCCCTATTACACGGTGAAGGATTCCTTCTATCTCGTGCTGTACGTCATCTTCTTCGCCGCGTTCGTGTTCTACGCGCCGGATTTCTTCGGCAATCCGGATAACTCGATCCCGGCCAATCCGCTCGTGACGCCGCCCGACATCGTGCCCGAATGGTATCTGTTGCCGTTCTACGCGATGCTGCGTTCGGTGCCGCAAAAGCTCATCGGCGTGCTCGTGATGGCGGGTTCGCTGCTCACGCTGTTCTTCGTGCCGTGGCTCGATACGTCGAAGGTGCGTTCGGCGCGCTTCCGCCCGATGCTGCAAGTGTACTTCTGTATGTTCGTCGTGGTGTGTCTCGTGCTCGGCTATTGCGGCGCGCAAAGCGCGGATGCGGTGGTGCCGAACACATCGATCCCGCTGGTCTGGGTCGCGCGCATCGGTACGCTTTATTACTTCGGCTATTTCTGGGTAATCCTGCCGCTTCTCGGTCTCATCGAAACGCCGAAGCCATTGCCGGATTCCATCGCGAAATCCGTTCTCGCGCCCGCGGAGTGAAACACATGAAAACCCGTTTCGCTCTTGTTCTCGTACTCGCCGCATTCGGCACGACACTCGCCCATGCGGACGACAATTCGAAAGCGCTGCCGCCCAAGGATGTGAGCTTCTCCTTCGACGGGCCGTTCGGCATGTTCGACCGCGGCGCCCAGCAGCGCGGCTTCCAGGTCTACAAAGAGGTCTGTTCGGCCTGTCACAGCCTGAACCGCGTTTCGTTTGCGAGCCTTGCGGAAGATGGCGGTCCCGGCTTCACCGATGCGCAGGTGAAGGCGATCGCGGCGGGCTACAAAATTCCCGCAGGTCCGAACGACAAGGGCGAGACGACGGATGCGAGCGGCAATCCGCTGACACGCGCCGGCGTCATCGCCGATCATTTCCCGCCGCCGTTCCCGAACGAGCAGGCCGCACGCACCGCGAACAATGGCGCGCTGCCGCCGGATCTTTCGGTCATTGTGAAGGCGCGCGCAGGCGGGCCTGCTTACGTCTATTCGATCATTTCGGGCTTCGGGCAGACGCCGCCGCCGGGCTTCGTCGTGCTCAAGAACAAATACTACAATCCGTATTTCGAGGGGCGGAACATCTCGATGCCGCCGCCACTGCAAAAGAGCAGCGTGACGTTCTCCGACGGCACGCAAGCGACCGTGGAACAGGAAGCGCACGACGTCGTGACGTTCCTGACCTGGGCCGCCGATCCCAAGCTTGAGGAGCGTCACCGCATCGGCTTCGGCTCGATGCTGTTCCTCCTGCTGCTCGCGGGCATGCTCTATCTGTCCTACCGCAAAGTCTGGGCGGACGCGCATTAAGTTCCAGCATCTGAGGCGCAACGAAAGCTGCTACGGTCCGTTTTGAGAGAAACGGATCGGGAGCTTCCCATGCAAAAAATCACGACCTTCCTCTGGTACGACAAGAATGCCGAAGACGCGGCGAAATTCTACGTTTCGCTGTTCAAGAACTCAAAGATCAACAGCATTTCGCACTATCCCACCGACAATCCGTCGGGCAAGACAGGCGAGGTGATGGGCGTTATCTTCGAACTCGAAGGCCGCGAATATTATGCGCTGAACGGCGGGCAGCATTTCAAACTGACACCCGCGGTTTCGATTTATGTGAATTGCGAGACGCAGGAAGAAATCGACACGCTGTGGGAGAAGCTCACATCGGATGGCGGCAAGGCCTCGCAATGCGGCTGGCTCACGGACAAATTCGGTCTGACATGGCAGATCGTGCCGCGCATTCTGCCCGAACTCATGAGCGAAAAGCATCCCGCCAAGGCGAAGCGCGTGATGGAAGCGTTCTTCAAGATGGTCAAATACGATATCGCGACGCTGCAACGCGCGTACGACGAAGGATAGAGCGGGTCGCACATAACCTCACTGTGATGGCCCGCACTCCCCGGCCATGACAAGAATGCGGTTACGGCTTTGGGGCGCTCTGCTCCGGTGTCACGGCCATGAACGCATCGTGTGGCGGCGGTGCGGGCTTGGGCAGATGCGAGTAATCGGGCTTGGGCCGCGCGTGCTCCATCGCATAATTGAACACGCTCGCCGTGATGACGGTGAAGATCACGCCGAGCAGAAGTCCGATAAGCCCCATCCGCGCCGGTGTCATTTTGTCGAAATTCATAAGATAAACGAGCACCCAACCCTCATGCCCGTCAAGCATTGTCCGCGGCCGGCGCCATGCTAAAACGGCTGGCACTTTCGGAACCTTCCCATGACAAAGACTATCCTCGGCATCATCGGCGGCAGCGGCGTTTACGACATTGCGGGGCTTGAGGATGCACGCTGGGAGCGCGTGACTTCGCCCTGGGGCGAGCCGTCCGATGCGCTGCTGTTCGGCCGTTTCGCGGGCGTGGACATGGTGTTCCTGCCGCGCCACGGACGCGGCCATATCCAGTCGCCGACTTCCATCAATTACCGCGCCAATATCGATGCGCTGAAGCGCAGCGGCGTGACCGATGTGATCTCCGTATCCGCCTGCGGGTCGTTCCGCGAACATCTCGCGCCCGGCACCTTCGTTATTGTCGATCAGTTCATCGACCGCACACATTCGCGCGAGAAGAGTTTCTTCGGCCCCGGATTCGTCGCGCATGTTTCGATGGCGCATCCGATCTGTTCCAAGCTCAGCGGCGCGCTCGCCGAGGCTTGCGTGGAAGAGGGTATTTCACATGCCATCGGCGGCACCTATCTCGCGATGGAAGGCCCGCAATTCTCCTCGCTGGCCGAATCCAATCTCTATCGCTCCTGGGGATGCGATGTGATCGGCATGACGGCTATGCCGGAAGCGAAACTCGCGCGCGAGGCGGAATTGCCTTATGCGCTTGTCGCGATGGTGACGGATTACGATTGCTGGCATCCGGACCACGATCACGTGACCGTCGATCAGGTGATCAAGGTGCTTATCGGCAATGCGGAAAATGCCCGCCGCCTCGTCATGCGCGTGGCGCCGAAACTGGGGCCGGAGCGCAAACCTTCTCCCGGCATCGACAATGTGCTCGACACAGCCTTCATCACCGCGCCCGAAAAACGCGATCCGGAATTGTTCAAAAAACTGGATGCTGTGGCGGGAAGAGTGTTGAAGGGGAAATAAACCCACTCAACCGTCATGGCAGGGCTTGACCCCTGCCATCCATCCGGTTCGCGTCTGCGAGCCGGAAAGAATCAAGTGAGCGTGTAATCCAAATCCTTCCAATCCGGGTTCGACTTTTCAATGAGTTCGATTTTCCAGTCACGTTTCCAACGTTTGAGCGTCGTTTCGCGCCTCACGGCGACTGTGACGAGATCATGTGCCTCATAATAAACAAGCCGCGTGACGCTATATTTCTTCGTGAATTCGGACGCGATGCCTAGGCAATGTTGATGCAGCCGCTCGGCCAGATTGGACGTGACGCCAATGTAAAGCGTCCCGCGCGGTTTATTTGCGAGAATATAGACATAGCCCCGTCGCATGAGGCCCGTTATACGTTATTTCGCCGCGCGGACGCGCAGCTGATGGATGGCCGGGTTAAACCCGGCCATGACGGAGAATATTTAGAAGAGGAATGGTTATGAATCTCGCCGACGCCATCCGCACGATCCCCGATTATCCCAAGAAAGGGATCATGTTCCGCGATATCACGACGCTGCTCGGTCATCCGCGCGCGTTTCGTGCCGCGGTCGATCAGCTTGTACAGCCTTACGCGGGCGTGTGCATCGACAAGGTGGCGGGCGTCGAGGCGCGCGGATTCATTCTGGGCGGCGCGGTCGCCCATCAGCTTTCGGTCGGCTTCGTGCCCGTGCGCAAGAAAGGCAAGCTGCCGCACACGGTGATCGGCGAGGACTACGCGCTCGAATACGGCACGGACCGCGTGGAGATTCACGCCGACGCCGTGAAGCCCGGCGAGACCGTGATCATCGTGGACGATCTCATCGCCACAGGCGGCACATGCTTCGCCACGATCAAGCTTCTCGAACGTGCGGGCGCGAAAGTCGTGGGTTGCGCCTTCGTCATCGACCTGCCGGAGCTTGGCGGGGCGGACAAGATCCGCGCGCTGGGCAAGGATGTGACGGCGCTTGTGGCGTTCGAGGGCCATTGACCGCTCCCGGTTGCGGCAATTTCACATTGCCACGATTGCGCGGCCAACCCCAGCCGCTGTAAAAACCGGGCAGGGAGGTGACGCCTGTCAGCTTGGGGAAAACCAAGGAGGCTCACCATGAAGCTTAAGAACAAAATCGCCATCGTCACCGGCGCTGCGAGCGGCATCGGCAAGGCCATCGCCACGCGTTATGCCGAAGAAGGCGCGCGTGTCGTCATCGCCGATCTGAAGATCGAGGCGGCGAACGAAGCCGTTGCCGAATTCACCGCGAAGGGCTTCACCGCCATGGCCGTCGCGATGGATGTCGCGAACGAAGCCGAAGTGAATGCGGGCATCGACAGCGTCATCAAGGCCTGGGGCGGCGTCGATATCCTTGTGAGCAATGCGGGCATCCAGATCGTCAATCCGATCGAGAATTACGCGTTCGCCGATTGGAAGAAGATGCTCGCCATCCATCTCGACGGCGCATTCCTCACGACGAAGGCGTGTATCCCGCATATGTACAAAGCGGGCGGAGGCAGCATCATCTATATGGGTTCGGTGCATTCGAAAGAGGCGTCGGTGCTCAAATCCGCCTACGTCACCGCAAAGCACGGGCTTGAAGGTCTCGCGAAAGTGGTTTCGAAGGAAGGCGCAAAACATGGCGTGCGCGCCAATGTCATCTGCCCGGGTTTCGTGCGCACGCCGCTGGTCGACAAGCAAATCCCCGAACAGGCGAAAGAACTCGGCATCTCTGAAGACGATGTTGTGAAGAAAGTCATGCTGAAAGACACCGTCGATGGCGAATTCACGACCGTGGAGGATGTCGCCGAAGTGGCGTTGCTGTTCGCCGCGTTTCCATCGAACGCGCTGACGGGCCAGTCGCTCGTCGTCAGTCACGG
>DATHQA010000341.1:0-4342 GCA_035483375.1 Rhizomicrobium sp.
CGAAGTGCGCAACGCGGTGGATCGTCCGACGGCGGATGCGCTGGCGGCGGCCTTCATCGAATTCGAGCGCGACGAAACGGCGAAGGTTGCGGTGCTGTGGGGCGCGGGCGGTGCGTTCTGCGCGGGCGCCGATCTCAAAGGCGTCGCCGATGGACGTGGCAACCGCATCACGGCTTATGGCGATGCGTTCGATGCGCTGAAGGCTGATGCCCCGATGGGGCCGACGCGGATGCGTTTGTCTAAACCTGTCATTGCGGCGGTTGCAGGCCATGCGGTTGCCGGCGGGTTGGAGCTGGCCGCCTGGTGCGATCTGCGCGTGGCGGAAGAAGATGCCGTGTTCGGCGTATTTTGCCGCCGCTGGGGTGTGCCGCTCATTGATGGCGGCACGGTGCGTCTGCCGCGCCTCATCGGCCAATCGCGCGCACTCGACATGATCCTGACCGGGCGCCCCGTCGGCGCGATGGAGGCGTTTGCGATGGGTCTTGCCAATCGCGTCGTGCCCAAGGGCGAGGCGCGAACCGCCGCCGAAGCGCTCGCCCGCGACATCGCCCGCATGCCGGAAACCTGCATGCGGGGCGACAGGCTTTCGGTCTATGAGCAAGGGGATTTGGATTATGCGGGCGCGATGGAAAACGAGTTCGCGCGCGGCCTCGAAGCCATCCGCAATGGCGAGACGCTCAAAGGCGCGGCGCGCTTTGCCTCCGGCCATGGCCGCGGCGGCAGTTTCGAGGATATTTAGGGAGCGGCAGCCCCGCGAAGCGTGAAGCGGTTCGCGTCAGGCTGCGCGACCGTGAAAAAACTACCTTGAGCAGGCCTCAATGGCTCCTTAATGTCGCCCTATTCGCAATAATAATTCGCGAAGTCCGGGGGGATGCGCACGCGGCGGCCAAGCCGTGAGGCGAGAATTCGATGAAGCTCAGACGCATCACCTTTGCGCTCGCGCTGGCGGGCCTGTTTGCCCCTGCGGCCGAGGCGCAGCAATCCCTCAATGCACGGCTCGAGGCGGGCGCGCTGGGCAATGTCGAGGCAGGCACCTATGCCGCCGGCGACAATGTCACCTTCACGCTTCTGCCTTGGAACGGGAAGTTCCTGCTGCAGATCGCGGGCGACCCCGAAACCTATGTGCTGACTTCCGATCAGGGTTCGCTTGGCGGGCGCGTGCTCAAATATGATTCCGGTGCGACCGCGATCCATATCTCCGGTTGGGGCGGCATGACGCTTTATACGGACGACAACCCGTCCGGCCTGCCCGCCGTGCGCACAGGCGATCTGCCGCCCGAGCCGCAAACCAAGCTCAAACTGCGCGATGTGGAGAAGGCGGCGGATGACGCGACCCAACACCTCGCCAATCTGCGCAGGCTGAAACTCTCCTTCTCCGCCGACTGGAACAAGCTCGCCACGATGCCCGGTCTGTGGTTCGGCATGACTCAGGCTATGGGCAATGCGGGAAGGGGGATCGAGCGTTTCACGGGAAGCCACCGTGCCATGCTCGCCATGCGCCGTTTCGATACCGTGCAGGTGGGTGCGGGTGCCGGACCCGCCGTCACACTGGCGGGGCGCACGATCCTCATTACGTTCAATACCGACAATGGACCCGCGGGCCTCGCCTCCTCGCGTGCGATTGCCCACGCGCTGGGCTCAGCCCTCTCGATCCCGCCCGTTCCAACCGTTCGCCCGGGGGAGTAGATTCGGGGCCGTTTCTCGACCCACCGATTCCCCGAGCGATCCCATGACCGACGACACTGCGCTGGACGACGAAAAAGACGCCGCGCGCCGATTGGCTGCCGCGAGCACAATGCTCAAGGGCAGCGAGGCGACGTTCTTCGATGCGCTGTTCAAGAATGCCTCTGCCGAGGATGTGACGCGGCTTTCGCCGGAATCACTCGCAGCCCTCGCGCATGCGGTCTTCACGCGCAGTGCCACGCGCAGAACGGGCGAGACGCTTGTCGCACTGTTCGATCCGCGCGGTTACGCGAATGAATATGCGCAGAACGACACGGTGCTCGTCGCGGTGAATGACGACATGCCGTTCCTGTTCGATTCGCTGGTCGCGGAATTGAACGCGCAGGGCGCGCGCATCCGCGCCGCGTTCCATCCCATCATCCGCGAGATGCGCGACGGCAACGGCAGGCGCGCGAAAAACGGCGCCCAAGCTGCCGAAAGCGTCATCGTTATGGTGCTTGACCCCATCCTAGGTGAGAAGCGCGATGCGCTGACACGCGGCGTGGAGAGGATCTTCGTCGCCGTGCGCCACGCCGTGCGCGACTGGAAAACGATGCTCGCGCATTTGAAGGCCGCGACGGAGCGTCTGAAAGCCGAGCCTCCGCCCGTGTCGAAGGAGGAATTGGCCGAAAGCATCGCGTTCCTCGAATGGCTCAGCGACAATCATTTCACGTTCCTTGGCTGCCGCGATTACACATACGATGATTCACAAGGCATTCTGGACCCCGTGGATGATTCCGGCCTCGGCGTTCTTGCCGATACTGAGACGCGTGTCGTCACGCGCGGCGAGCAGCGTGGCGTGTTAAGCGCCGAAGCGCGCACGTTCCTCAAACAGCCGCAGCCGCTTATCGTGACGAAAGCGAACGAGCGCAGTTTCGTGCATCGCCGCGTGCATATGGATTATATCGGCGTGAAGACGTTCGACGCGAAAGGCACGTTCACGGGCGAGCGCCGCTTTGTGGGACTTTTCACATCGGGCGCTTATAGCAAGCGACCCAGCGATATTCCCCTGCTGCGCTTGAAAGTGGACCGCGTGACGGAGCGCGCGGGACTTCCGCCCGCGAGCCATGACGGCAAGGCGCTTGCGCATATCCTCGACACGTTCCCGCGCGACGAGTTGTTCCAGGTTTCGGACGATGAATTGTTCGCGACTGCCATGGGCATTTTGCGGCTCGGCGAGCGGCCGAAAGTGCGCGTGTTCCTGCGCTACGACCGCTTCGACCGTTTCGTTTCCGCCCTCGTCTATGTGCCGCGCGACCGTTACGACACGCAGGCGCGCGAAAAGATCCACGCGATCCTTGCGCGCGCGTTCCATGGCCGCATGTCGGCCTCGACGCCGATCATCGATGATTCCGCACTTGCCCGCGTGCATTACATCATCGGGCGCGACGACGGGAAACGGCCCGATGTGGATGTCCACAAGCTCGAAGCCGAAATCCGCGATGCGATCCGTACCTGGAGCGACGGCTTTGCCGCGTCGCTCGCCGAAGCACATGGCGAAACCGAAGGCTTGCATCTGTTCCATATGCAGGCGCATGCATTCGGCGACCGCTATTGCGATACGTTTCCGCCGCAGGAAGCCGTCACCGATCTCGACGAATTCATGGCGCTTGCGCGCGACGGCGGCGCGATCAAGGCGCGCGCCTATCGCAAGGCGGACGATCCCCACAATGCGCTGCGCCTGAAACTCTATGGCTTCGGCGAGATGCTGCCGCTTTCGGCCTCGTTGCCGATTTTCGAAAATCTCGGGCTGAAGGTCATTGCGGAGGATTCCTATCCCATCTCGCTCAAAGGCGCGGATCAATGGACACGCGACGGCGCGGTCTTGGATTTCCTCATGGAGCGCGATGATGAAGGGCCGGGCGATCTTTCCGTCGTCAAGCAGCCGCTCGAAGACGCGTTTCATGCGATCGTTGCAGGCTTTGCCGAAAGCGACGGCTTCAACAAACTCGTCATCGGCGGCGGTGTGGCGTGGCGCGATGTGACGATCCTGCGCGCCTGCGCGAAATATCTGCGGCAGGCGGGTTTCGCGTTCAGCCAGGATTATATCGAGCACGCGCTGTCGCGAAATCCCGATATCGCGATCCTGCTCATCGCGCTGTTCCACGCGCTGAACGAGCCGAGCGGTGACGGCAAAAGCGAAGCCGATCATTTGCGCACACGCATCGATGCCGCACTCAACGAAGTGCCGAGCCTCGATGATGATCGTATCATACGCCGCTTGCGAAATGTCATCGAATGCACGCTGCGCACGAATTTCTGGCAGCCCGATGCGAACGGCGCGCCGAAGCCTTACATCGCGATCAAACTCGACAGCCAGAAACTCGACGAACTTCCCGCACCGCGACCGCTCGTCGAAATCTTTGTCTATGCGCCCGATGTCGAGGGCGTTCATCTGCGCTTCGGGCGCATCGCGCGCGGCGGCATCCGCTGGTCGGACCGGCGCGAGGATTTCCGCACGGAAATCCTGGGTCTTGTGAAAGCGCAACAGGTGAAGAACGCCGTCATCGTGCCCGTGGGCGCGAAAGGCGGTTTCTATCCCAAGCAATTGCCCGTGAACGCGACGCGCGAAGCGGTGCAGGAAGCAGCGATCGGCGCCTATAAGATGTTCATCAATGCG
>DATHQA010000342.1:0-2068 GCA_035483375.1 Rhizomicrobium sp.
GGGTGCGGGCGAGGAGGGTTTTTTCTGGCTGATTGCCACGCCGGAAGGCGCGCTGGCCGCCTTCATCTATCGCGGCGGCGTCATGACCGGGACCGATCTTGTGGCGTCGGCGTAAGCGGGCAAACCGCCGGCCCGCGAAGACAAAATCGGAACCTTGCTCGGCCGGGCACGGCCCCGTATAAGCCGCCGATTGCTCCCATCGTCTAGCGGTCAGGACGCGGCCCTCTCAAGGCTGAAACAGGGGTTCGATTCCCCTTGGGAGCGCCATTTTCCGGACAGAAAGCCGAAGGACACGGGTAATACATCGGCCCACGCCTTATATAGTATACTGTCCTATGGTTTGCACCGGTCGTCCATCCATGAGCGTCTGGATCAATCCCTTCGACAAGCAATCGAAGGCCACGATTGCCGTCATCGTGGTCACCCTCACGGCTCTCGTAGGGTCGCTCGATTACGCGACGGGCCCGCATATTTCGGTGTCGGCGTTCTATCTTCTGCCGCTGTCGCTCGCGGCCTGGTATCTCGACATAGGTTTCGCGCTGTTCATCGCGGGGGCAAGCGTTGCGGCGTGGGTTGCAGGCAATGTCGCCAACGGCGATGTGGATTTCGTCAATGTCGGGTTGGTCAGCTGGAACGCGGGCGTGCAGCTCGTCTCTTACGTCGTCGTCGTTTTCGTGCTCGCGAAATTGCGCGCTCTGAATCGCGATCTCGAAACGCGTGTGGAGCATCGTGCGGCCGCGCTCACGCGGGAGATCACGGAGCGTGAAAGGCTGCAACAGGAATTGCTGCGCGTAAGCGAGGAAGAGCAACGCCGCATCGGCCAGGATCTGCATGACGGTCTCTGTCAGCATCTCGCAGGCACGGCATTCACGGCTCAGGTATTGCGCCAGGAGCTTGAACGGAAAGATCTTCCGGAAGCGGAGTTGGCGCGCAAAATCGTGACGCTTATCGAGGACGGCATTTCGCTTTCGCGCAGGCTCGCGCAAGGCCTCGATCCTGTTGAAATGGATTCCACGGGCCTCATGCTCGCGCTGGAGGAATTGGCGCTAACGACCCAGAAACTCTTCAATGTCGCATGTGTGTTCATCTGCCCGTCGCCGGTGCTCGTTCACGATGCCGTCACGGCCAATCATATGTTCCGCATCGCGCAAGAAGCCGTTCGCAACGCGGTCAATCACGGCAGGCCGGCGCAAATCGCCATCCAATTGAACACGCTCGACAACGGTACCGAGTTGTGCATTGAAGACGACGGCGCGGGATTGCGGGGCGGCATTCCGGATCGCGAGGGCATGGGTCTGCGTCTCATGGCGCATCGCGCGCGTGCGATTGGTGCTATGTTCGCCGTTGCGCCGCGCGAAAGCGGCGGCACCGTCGTCACATGTCTATTGCCGTCCGTTTCAAATGTGGAAAGCGCCGCATGAAAAAAGCCGTCCAGAAAGTCTTCATCGTGGACGATCATCCGATGGTTCGCGAAGGCTTGAAAAGCCTTATAAATCAAGCCGATTTGCGCGTGTGCGGCGAGGCCGAGAATGCGAATGACGCACTGAAAGGCATCCTCGACACAAAGCCCGATGCGGTCATCGTCGATCTTTCGCTGAAGGAAGGCTCCGGCCTCGATCTTATAAAACACATAAAATCGCGCGCGCCGGACGCCGCGGTCATCGTCGTTTCGATGCATGACGAGCGGCATTATGCAGAACGCACGATCCGCGCGGGTGCACGCGGCTACATCATGAAAGGCGAATCGTCGAGCAAAGTCGTCGGCGCGCTGCGCGACGTGCTCGATGGGAAACTGTATCTGAGCCCGGAAATGCGCGCGATGTTTGTAGAGCGGTTTGTGGGCGGTGCGCCCGCGAACACCGCTTCGCCCGTCGATGCTTTAAGCAATCGCGAACTCGAAGTGTTTCGCCTGCTCGGCCAGGGTTATGAAACGCGGCGCATCGCGGAGATGCTCGAACTCAACATCAAAACGGTCCAGACCTTTTGCGCGAAGATCAAGGAGAAGCTGCAACTCGGCAATGCATCCGAATTGCTGCGCGAGGCCGTGCGCTGGCATGAAAGCAATCCC
>DATHQA010000343.1:0-2697 GCA_035483375.1 Rhizomicrobium sp.
GCCGCATCTGGAGCGCGGGGCTGTTGTGCATGCGGTCACGATCAGCACGCGCCTGCCGGAAGGGCGAATTGCCGCAGCGCTCGGACGCATTCAGGAAAATTTTCCGGATGTCTCGATCGGTTCCTATCCCTTCTATCGCGAGGAGGGTTTCGGTGTGCAACTCGTTGCGAGGGGGCGGAATTCTGCGTCCGTCGAGGGCGCTGCACAAGCCATCGAAACGATGCTCGAAGGCGAGGGCGACAGGCCGGAACGACTCAAGAACTATTAGAATTTTATATAAGCGCCTGTTCCGCAATAATAAAACGCGTGACAAGCCCATGAAGCGTGAGTTAGCCTTAACCCACTTGATGGTTGGGGAGCTGTCTTGGATCGGGGCTGTCGGGCCCTTGGCTAGGCGATAACGCCTCAACCCAAGGAGAGTTGGGTATGACGATAAAAAGAATTGTGGGAGCAGCAGTGGCAGGCGTGATGGTCGCCATTGCCGGTGTTGCGGCGGCGTCGAGTTATTCGTCGAGCGCGCATACCGCGTTTTTCGCTTCGGGCAATCACCAATTCTATGTCTGGTGCGCAGGTGGCGCGGATTACATGGCGCAGCAATCAGGCAACAACGCCGAAGATGCGCAGATGCGCCTCTACAACAGCGTGAAAGCGCAAGGCCGCACGAATTGCTGGCCGGTATGGCAAGGCCGTATCGCAGATTAATTCCCGAGTCTTAATTCTTTCGCTTCTTCATTGAGCGCGGTGAGCGCATCGCTTTGCGACGCGAATGTCTTGCGCGCGTCGGCAAGTGCTGCATGCGCCTTATCGGTATCGCCAAGCACCGTGTAAGCGCGGACGAGGCGTTCCCAGCCTTGCAAATCGTTCGGCTGTGTTTTGAGGCGAGCGGCAAGACCCGCAACCATCGCGGAGATATCCGGGGCCTGACCGCCTCCAGCTTTTAGCGCCGCAAGACGGTCGATGAGCTCGCCGCGCCATGGCGCGTTCGGCGGCGCCTCGGCAAGAAGACTTTCCCATAACGCCTGCGCCATCATGTTCTGGCCGCGCGCGGCATAGGCGAGGCCGAGATAATAGCGCGCGCCCGGCTCATGCGGATCGATGACAAGCGCGCGGCGGAAGGCGTCTTCGGCTTCGGGCGTCACCGCGCCGCTTGCCGCTTGCGTCAACGCCTCGCCATAAGCGGAAAGCAGCGTCGCGCCTTCATGGCCTTGCGAAAGCTGGATCGCACGCGCGAACGCCTTCGCCGCATCGCCCGGATCGTTCAGCGAGAGATAGGCGCGGCCGAGCAGGATGAATCCGCGCCGGTCGTTCGGTGCGTGGCGCATGCGTTCGGCGAGGAGCGTCACAAGCCCGCGCAGATCGCCCAAACGCGGGCCCCGGACAGACTGCAACGCGAGATCCGGCCGCCCCAGCATCACGTAAAGCCCGCCGCCGACACCTACGACGAACAACGTCACGGCGCTTGCGAGCACAATGCGCGCCGCCAGCGGTTTCGTCTGTGTACGGAAGATCGGCACGACGATAAACGCTGCCGCAATGCCGATCATCAGAAGAAAAATGAAAAGAACGGTGAGCATGGGTCTGCCGTTAGCACAGACGCACCAAAACCCAAATTGTCAGGTTCTACGCCGCTTGTCCCTGACCAGCGCCACGATGACGCCGCGCAGCGTGCGCACTTCCTGATCCGTCAGGCTCGCGCGATGCAGCATGGCGCGCAGGTTTCGCATCGTGGGCGGGGCCTTGCCGGGCGGAAACAGGAAGCCCGATTTGAGCAGCTCGTCCTCCAGATGTGCGAAAAGCTGGAACAATTCCTCGCGCGTGGCGGGCTGGTTGACCGGGCCATGATCGATGCGTTCGGGCGGTGTTTCGTCCGCCGCCTTCAACCACTCATACCCGGTCAGCAAAACGGCCTGCGCGAGATTGAGCGAAGAAAACGCCGGATCGGTCGGGATCGTGATGACGGCGCTGGCAAGCGAAACCTCGTCATTGTCGAGGCCGGCGCGCTCATTGCCGAACAGAAGCCCCGTGCGTTCACCGCGCGCAGCCGCCTCGCGCAACCGCTTCGCCGCCTCGGCGGGCGTGAGGATTTGCTTCGCCATGCCGCGCTCGCGCGCCGTGGCGGCGTAAACGAGTTGCAGATCGCCCAGCGCCGTATCGAGCGTATCGAACACGCGCGCGCTATCCGTGATGTTCGACGCACCCACCGCCATTGCCGTCGCCTTGTCGTTGGGCCAGCGGCAGACGGGCGTCACCAGCCGCAAATCGCTGAGGCCGAAATTCGCCATCGCGCGCGCGGCCGCGCCGATATTCTCGCCAAGCTGAGCGCGCGAAAGGATAACAGCGGGCGCAATCATTCCTTCACCGGGCGCAAATCTTCGCGCGTTGCCCGCAACCGTACCGTGCCTTCATCGGGATAATATGCGACATCGAGCGGATTGTTGTCGCCAATGGTCATGAACACGCAAAGCTCTTTGGTGTGATTGTAAAGATGATGACCCGCGCGCTGGCCCGCCGGGAAGCAGCAATAGTCGCGTTCCTCCATCACATATTTCTTGCCGCCGAGCCGAAGCGTTGCGGACCCGCGCAGGATGAAGACATGTTCCTCCTCGGCCAAATGATAGTGGAAGCGGTTCGAATATTCCCCCGGCTTCAGCACATCGATGCCCACGCCGACGCGCGAGCCGCCGCCATACTGGCCCA
>DATHQA010000344.1:0-3977 GCA_035483375.1 Rhizomicrobium sp.
GGCGTAGTAATCCACCGATCCGCGTTCGATGCCCTGTACTATGGCGGCATTGCGGGCCCGCAAATCTATCACACTGATGACCTCGCGTCCCGCTGACCACCAGATATGCTGCTTGTACCGCAGATAGGTCGTGGGATCGAACGCGAAATCCACGACCTGGCCCGCAGAGTCGCGCGGCGGGTCCGGCCCGAGGAAGGGCAGCACCATATAGGGGCCTTCCGGCACACCCCAAACCGCCAGCGTTTGGCCGAAATCCTCCGAATGGTTCGGAATGCCTGCTTTGCTGGCCACGTCCAGCAACCCGCCAATGCCGGCCGTCGAATTGATGACGAAACGGCCGACGGTCTGCGCGCCGCGTTTCGTCTCGCCCTGCAGGATGTCGTTCGCGAACACAACCGGCTTGTTCAGATTGTCGAGAAAGTTGTGGACGGAATCGCGGACGGGCGCGGGCACAACCATGGCGTAAAACGCCGCAGTCGGCAGCAATACGTTCTTGTCCACTTTCTCGTCGAAAGCGAACACTTGGCGATTCGTCTTCTCGAACGGGTCATTGGCGCCCGGATCGCCCCCGGTGGTAGCGCAACCCGCGACCCAAACCCCTAGAATGACTGGAAAAATTCCCCTCAAACGACGCATGTTTATTTCAATCCATAGCGGTGGCTGCGTGGCCGAAGCACTCAATGCATTTATATATGGGAACGCCGTGTGAAGATTACCCCGATCAGACAAAATCGTTCACAGCCGCCCCCGAAAGCATCGATAATAGTTAATCGGGGCAACGCCAAGTGAAGCCTCCGTCATGCCTTGCATAATCATATAAAGATATGTTTATATGAATTATGGACGAGACGGCGAGCATGGACAGCTTGGTGGCGATGTTGCGGGCGGCGGGTGATCCCACGCGGCTCAGGCTGCTGTTGCTCCTCCGGGAGGCGGAGCTGGCCGTGACGGAGCTGACCCAGATTCTGGGGCAGAGCCAGCCGCGCGTTTCACGGCATCTCAAATTGCTCACCGAAGCGGGCTTGATCGAACGGTTCAAGGAAGGTTCCTGGGTGTTCTATCGCGCGAGCGAGCGTGGCGCGCCTGCGCAGTTGGGCATAGCAATCGCCGAACTTGCGGAATTGGGCGGCGGCATTCTTGAAATCGATTTGAAGCGTCTGGCTGCCGTGCGTGAGGCGCGTGCCGCCGAAGCCGCTGCGTTCTTCAAGGCGAATGCGACGGAATGGGAACGCATTCGCGCGCTGCATGCGCCCGATGCTGAAGTGGAGTCGGCGATCCTGCGGCTTGTTGCCGGGCGCGCGATCGAAAATCTTCTCGACGCGGGCACAGGCACGGGACAGATGCTCGAATTGCTTGCGCCGCACGCGAAGCGTTCTGTCGGCGTCGATGTGAGTCCCGAAATGCTTGCGATCGCGCGCGACCGTCTCGCGCGTTTGAAATTGCAGCATGCGCAAGTGCGTCTGGCCGATATCTATCGTTTGCCGTTTGCCAATGGCGGTGCGCTCACGGGATTCGATGTCGCGATGTTCCATCAGGTGCTGCATTATCTCGACGATCCCGAAGCCGCCGTCATCGAGGCCGCGCGTGTGCTGAAACGTGGAGGACATCTGCTCATCGCCGATTTCGCGCCGCATGATGTGGAATTCCTGCGCCACGAATATGCGCATCGCCGCCTCGGTTTTGCGGACCGTGAGGTCGAAGGCTGGTTTGCCGCTGCCGGTTTGAACAAAGTGACAAGCGAAGCGATTGCGCCAAAACGCGCGGGTGAGGAAAAACTCACGGTGAAAATCTGGCTTGCCGCCGCATCTGGCGCGCATGCGCGGGAGGCCGCATGAGTTTGCAGCATGCGCAAAGCGCGGGCGTCCCGATCAAAGCATCGTTCGAATTTTTCCCGCCGAAAACGCCCGAGATGGAAGAACAATTGTGGCGTTCGATCCGGCGTCTTGAACCGCTGAAGCCGTTGTTTGTGTCCGTCACTTATGGCGCGGGCGGCTCCACGCGCGACCGCACACACAACACGGTCAAACGCATCATCGATGAAACCGCGCTTGCGCCCGCAGCGCATCTCACTTGCGTTGGTGCGCCGCGTGCGGAGATTGATGACGTCGTGCGCGGCTATTGGGATGCGGGTATTCGTCATATCGTCGCGTTGCGCGGCGACATGCCGGAGGCTGGCGCGCCGTATAGTGCACATAGGGATGGCTATGCGTCAACGCCAGAACTCATCGCCGCGATCAAGCGCATCGCGCCGTTCGAAGTGAGCGTTTCGGCCTATCCTGAACGCCATCCTGCTTCGCCATCGCTTGAACACGATGTGCAATTGCTCAAGCGCAAAGTGGATGCGGGCGCGAACCGCGCTATCGGGCAATTCTGTTTCGACGTCGATGCGATTGCGCATTTGCGCGACCGCGCGGCGGATGCAGGCATTTCCGTACCCGTCGTGCCGGGCCTTATGCCGGCAACGAATTTCAAAGGCGTGCAACGTATGGCGAAAATGTGCGGCGCGCGCATTCCGGATTGGCTATCGCGGCTTTACGAGGGACTCGAACAGGATCTTGAAAGCCGCAAGATCATCGCCGCCGCCGTGCTCGCGGAGCAAGTAGGGCAGTTGCGCGCACATGGCTTCGATCAGTTTCATTTCTACACACTCAACCAGGCAGATCTCACCTATGCGACGTGCCGCATATTAGGTCTTGGAGGCACCGCATGAGTTTCGATCGCGCCGGACGTATCGCCTGGATGAAGGAGGAGGCGCAAAAACGCATCCTTCTGCTTGATGGTTCCTGGGGCGTGATGATCCAGGGCTATAAGCTCAGCGAAAATGATTTCCGAGGCGACCGTTTCGGCAATCATGCGAGCGATCTGAAGGGCAATAACGATCTTCTTGTGCTGACAAAGCCCGACGTGATCCGCGATATCGGCCATGCCTATCTCGAAGCGGGCGCCGATTTCATTGAGACGAATACGTTCAATTCCAATTCCATGTCGCAGGCCGATTACGGCCTCGAACACCTTGTCGGCGAATTGAACGAAACGGGCGCACGTATTGCGCGCGAGGTCTGCGACAGCGTTTCGACGTCGAGCCGCCCGCGTTTGGTGGCTGGCGTGCTCGGCCCCGCAAACCGTACGGCTTCGATCTCTCCGGACGTGAATGATCCTGCCTTTCGTAACGTGACGTTCGACGAATTGCGCATGACCTATACCGAAGCCACGCGCGGATTGATCCGCGGTGGCTCCGACGTGGTCATGATCGAAACTGTGTTCGACACGTTGAACGCCAAAGCCGCGATCTACGCGATCGAAGATGTGTTCGAGGAATTGGGCGAACGCTTGCCTGTGTGGATTTCGGGCACGATCACCGATCTTTCGGGCCGCACGCTGACAGGCCAGACGCCCGAAGCGTTCTGGCATTCCGTGCGCCACGCAAAGCCCTATGCCATCGGCCTCAATTGTGCGCTCGGTGCGAAGGAATTGCGCCCATACATCGCTGATCTCTCCACCTGTGCCGATACACTTGTGAGTGCGCATCCGAATGCTGGCTTGCCCAACGAATTCGGCGGTTACGATCAATCGCCCGCGATCATGGCGGAGATGATGAGCGAATTCGTGCGCTCCGGTCTCGTCAATATCGTGGGCGGTTGCTGCGGCACGACGCCAAAGCATATCGCTGCGTTCGGCGAGGCGATTGAAGGCGTTCGCCCGCGCGTCATTCCTGAAACGCCGCGTTATTTGCGCCTCTCAGGTCTCGAACCGTTCACGCTCACGCCTGACTTGAATTTCGTGAATATCGGCGAACGCACGAACATCACGGGTTCTGCGAAATTCCGCAAGCTCATCACGGCCAACGATTACGAGAAGGCGCTCGATGTCGCGCGCGAGCAGGTCGCGAACGGCGCGCAGATTATCGATGTGAACATGGACGAGGGCCTCATCGATTCCGAGGCCGCGATGCGCCGCTTCCTCAACATGGCGGCGGG
>DATHQA010000345.1:0-11263 GCA_035483375.1 Rhizomicrobium sp.
CGCGCCGAACGCGAGAAGCTCGATGCGAGCCAATATGCGGTGACGAAATTCGCGCGCGACATTCTCGGCGTCGCGGACAATTTCCAGCGCGCCATCGACGCGCTTCCGCCCGAAGCGCGCGAGGCCGCGAGCATCAAGGTGAAAGCCGTCATCGAAGGCGTGGAGGCGACGGAGCGGCAATTGGTTGCCACGCTCGAACGCCATGGCGTGAAGCCTATCGACACATCGGACGGGCGTTTCGATCCGAACCTGCATCAAGCGATTGCCGAAGTGCCGGGCGAAGGCAGGCCCAAAGGATCGATCGTGACCGTTGTGCAGACGGGCTATCAGATCGGCGACAGGCTGCTGCGCCCTTCAATGGTGACAGTCGCGCGCGGCGATACCCCGCCACCGCATGAGGACATCACGGCGTGAGCACCACGCGCGTTATCATCGCAGGTGCCGCCGGACGCATGGGCCGCGCGCTCATCGATGCGATTTCCAAAGACGCGCATTTTACGCTGGCCGGCGCGCTCGAAGCGCATGGCCATCCCGATCTCGGCAAGGATATGGGTGGAGTCATGCTGACCGACGATGCGAAAGCGCTTGTCGGCCATGCCGATGTCATCATTGATTTCACGGCGCCGAAAGTGTCGGTGGCGTTAGCGGCTCTCGCGGCAGATGCGAAGATCGCACACATCATCGGCACGACGGGCTGCACGGCGGAAGAAGACAAAAAGATCGCGGACGCCGCGCACAAAACCGTCATCGTCAAATCGGGCAATATGAGTCTCGGCATCAATGTGCTTGCAGCCCTCGTGAAGCAGGCGGCAAAGGCGCTGCCCGATTACGATGTCGAGATCGTCGAAATGCATCATCGCATGAAGGTGGATGCGCCGTCGGGCACAGCGTTGCTGCTTGGCCGTGCGGCGGCTGATGCCCGCGGTATTTCGCTCGACGGACGCGCAGTCCTGTCGCGCGAAGGTCAAACGGGCGCGCGCGAGAAAGGCGCCATCGGTTTCGCGGCGTTGCGCGGCGGTACGGTTGTGGGCGAGCACGAAGTGATCCTTGCAGGCCCGGGCGAGCGCATCGTGCTCGGCCATGTCGCAGAGGATCGCACGATCTTTGTGCCCGGCGCGCTTGCGGCCGCGCGCTGGGCGAAGGGCAAGAAGCCCGGCCTTTACACGATGGCGGACGTGCTCGCCGTTTGAAGACGCGCCGCTTCGACCGCAAGCATCGCGCGTTTGCGCGTGAGGCCCCAATGATAGCCGTGTAGCGCGCCGTCGCTTCCGAGCACGCGATGACATGGGATCAACAGCGAGATCGGATTGCGGCCCACCGCCGTTCCGACCGCGCGGCTCGCGCGCGGCGCAAGGATCTTAGAGGCGATATTGCGGTAGGTCGTCACTTGCCCTGACGGAATCGCAAGCAGCGCCTGCCACACCTTGATCTGCCATGGTGTGCCGATGAGGTGAAGTTTCAGTTCGCCATCGCGGGCAGCGAAAATCCGTTCCGCGATTTCGCCCGTGTGTTTCTGATCGCGGATGTAATGCGCCCTTGGCCAACGGCTTTTCATATCGGCGAACATTTCGTCTTCTTCGCCTTCATCGCCGAAGGCGAGACCGCACACGCCTTTCGCTGTTGCCATGACAAGCGCGATGCCGAACGGGCAATCGTGAAAGCCATATTCGATGGCGACACCTTCGCCACCCTTCGCATAATCGCCGGGCGTCATCGCTTCGATCTTCAGACACAGATCGTGCAGCCGCGACGGGCCGGAAAGCCCGGCATCGAGTGCCGCCTCGAGCACGCTTGCGCCGCGCGCGAGATCGGCTTTCGCATGGCCAAGCGTAAGATGTGAGACGAAGGCTTTTGGACTCACGCCCACATAGCGCTGGAACAGCCGCTGGAAATGGAATTGCGACAGGCCCGCAACGGACGCCGCCTCGTCAAGGTTCGGCTGTTCGAGATAGTGCTCCGACAGATATCGGATCGCGCGGCCCATTTTGCGCCAGGTGGCGCTGTCTTCTGAGAAGGTTTCGTGTTTGCTCATGGCGCGAGAATGCCCGAGCGTTTCGTGGCCCTCGACCCGTTTCTTGCGGTTCATGCGGAATGGGTTTCTCGCGCGCGGCGCAGCGCATTTTTTAGCATTTGCGCGAACGAAAAACGCTGCGCAGGCGCGAGGAACGTACCCACGCGATAGGCTTTGCCATGGCTCCATAGCGTGAGCTGGCTCCAATGTTCCGGCGGATCGTCCATCTCCACGCGCACCCAATAGGGATTGAGCGCGATCTCCGTGGCGCTGCCCTTCGGCGGCTGACGCACGACGCGCAAGGAATCGGGCGTCAGCGTCACGCGCTCATGCCGCCGCGAGGCGATGCGCACGGCGCGGAATGCCCATGCGAGCAGCGCCACATCCGCGCCCATGAACGGCGTCACGGGCCATGCCCCGCGCGAAACGAAATAGGCGGCGAAAGCGAAATTAAGCGCAGCCACGGCCGCCAGCACGATGACGAGGGCACGCGGGGTCATCGGCGGATTGGGCCGAAGCACCTCATCGAGCAAGATTGCGGGTTGCGCGGCGGCACTCATGACCCAACAATAACGCGGCAAAACGAAAGAAGGAACAAATGGCGAAGCATTTTTCAAAGGAGGAAATCGAGACATTTTTCGCGCGGCTCAAGAAAGCCAATCCCGCGCCCGCGACGGAGCTGGATTACACCAACCCGTTCACGCTGCTCGTGGCCGTGGTCTTGTCCGCGCAGGCGACCGACAAGGGCGTGAACCGCGCGACGAAGGAATTGTTCAAGACCGCCAATACGCCGGAGAAGATGGCCGCACTCGGCGAAGCGGGCCTTTCGCAATACATCAAGACCATCGGGCTTTATCGCGGCAAGGCGAAGAACGTCATCGCACTTTCGAAAATCCTCATCGAGAAACATGACAGCAAAGTCCCGCGCACACGTGAGGAGCTCGAAGAATTGCCGGGCGTGGGTCGCAAGACGGCCAATGTCGTGCTCAATGTCGCCTATGGAGAACCCACGATTGCGGTAGACACGCACATTTTCCGTGTCGCCAATCGCACGGGCCTTGCGCCGGGGAAGAATCCGCTTGAGGTCGAACTAGGCCTCGAAAAGAAAGTGCCGCCGGAATACAAGCTGCACGCGCATCACTGGCTTATCCTGCACGGACGCTACACCTGTGTCGCGCGCAAGCCTTTGTGCCCCGTGTGCGTCGTGCGCGACCTGTGCCGCTTCAAGGACAAGACTAAGGAGTTGCCGCCGGCGAAAACTTCCGGAACGCATGCGTCATCAAAGCCGCTCCGAAAACAGGCGCGATGAGATCGGCGAACGGAATAAGCGCCATGAGCGAAATGAATATGCCGCCGAGGAAAATCGCGGACGCATAACGCCTGCGCATCGCATCGACCTCGGCCAAAGGCAGATGGCGCAGCGCCACGAGATCGAAATATTGCCGCCCCAGAAACCAGCCATCGGCGAGGAAGGTGAGAATGTCGGCTATGCCCGGCAGGAACACATGAAACGGCAGGAGCAGGATATTGACGACGACAAGCCAGACGAATGCCTTGAAACTCGCCGCAAACGCTTCCCGTGCCGGTACGGCATGGGGTTTGGAGCCTTGCGGATAATCCCGCGCCTCGATCGCGCCCGCGACCTCGTTGAGGAACAGCGAGGCGAACAAAGCCGCGACGGGCGCGCCGAGATAGAAGAATAAAATCCCAATGAGAAACGGCGCCAGAATATCGAGCAGAACGTTGAGAAAATGCCAGTGAAAAGGCGGCAGATGCGAGACGCCGTACATCACGCCCGCAAACAGCGCCGCGAACAGCCCAAGCGTCAGCAGCGCGGCCTTCAGCACAATGCCGAAGAACGCCGGATCGAATACAAGCGAGAGCGCTCGACGCGCGCTTGCGAACACGGGCTTCGTCCTCTAATCGGGAGAGTATAACCGAGCCGATTTTAATGGAGCGTATAGATATGGATGCCGACTACCACGTTGCCGCGTTGGGCAATGCCATCGTGGACGTGATTTATCCGACGAATGACGAATTCCTCCTGAAGCACAATATCGCCAAGGGCGTGATGACGCTCATCGACGAGCATCGCGCGGAAATCCTCGTTACCGCGATGTCTGGCGGGCGCGAGATTGCCGGTGGGTCGGCTGCAAATACGATGGCGGGGCTTGCCTCGCTCGGCGCGCGCGGGCTTTTCATCGGCAAGGTGAAAGACGACCGGCTCGGCGAAAGCTTTGCCGCGAGCATGCGCGAGACGGGCGTTTCGTTCCTCGCCGAAGCGTCCGACATGGGCGCTTCGACGGCATGCTGCCTTATCGCGGTGACGCCGGACGGCCATCGCAGCATGAACACCTATCTCGGCGCGAGTCGCGAGATCGCGCCCGCCGACATCGACACGAGCCGTATTTCGCATTCCGAGATTCTCTATATCGAGGGTTATCTGTGGGATGCGCCGCAGGCGAAATCCGCGATCACGAAAGCGATCCGGGCGGCGAAGCGCGCGGGCAGGCGCGTCGCGTTCACGCTGTCCGATCCGTTCTGCGTGGGGCGGCATCGCGCGGAATTCCTCGATCTCATGAAAGAGGATCTCGACATCGTGTTCGCGAATGAGGACGAGGCATCGGCTTTGTTCGAAACCGCGCGCTTCGACGAGACGCTGCAACGCGCGCGCAATTGGCGCGGCATCATGGCGCTCACGCGTTCCGAGAAAGGCTGCGTCGTCGTGCGCGATGACGAACTGCATGTGCTCAATGCGGCGCCGGTGGAGCGCGTCATCGACACGACGGGCGCGGGCGATCAATTCGCGGCGGGATTCCTCTACGGCCTCACGCATGACAAAACGCTTGAAGATTGCGGGCGACTTGGCGCGATCACGGCCGCCGAAGTCATCGCGCATTATGGCGCGCGACCGGAAACGTCGCTTGCGCGATTGGCGAAAGAGGCGAATTTAGATTAGACACCCGCCCCCAACTTTAACCGTCATTGCCCGGTCCTGAGCTTTTTGCGAAGGATCCGGACAAGCCGGGTGATGACGGATGTTGGAACGTTCAATAATTATCTTTTTCGCAAATACACGTAAAGCGCGCCGTCGCCGCCGTGACGGCGATGCGACCACTGTGTGGTTGCGATCAACGGCGCAAGCGCAGGTTCTTTGAGCCAACGCGGCACGGCGGATTTCAGGATTCCGCGTCCGCGCATTTCGAGTTCGAGATCGAATGGCGCATCGGGTTCGCGCGGCTTGCCCTTGCCTGTGACGACGAGCACAAGCCTCATGCCTCTAACATGCGCACTGCGCAGGAACATGAGAAGCGCGCGATGCGCATCGGCCTCCGTCATGCCATGCAGATCAAGACGCGCTTGGGGCTCCAGAAGTCCGCGCCGCAAACGATCTGCCGTATTGCCATCGAGGCCGCCGGATGCGCCCGCTTTCGCTTTCGATTTTTTCGAGGCGTTCGGTTCGGCGGCGAGCGGCGAGGTTTCGCGGAATTTCTCCTCGAACAGCACGCGTTCTTCCGGTGTGGTCACGCGCTTTTTCATGGCGGCAGTTTGAAATCTTTTTGTTCGCCGATGCGATCCGCAAGCGCCTTCGGCAACAGCACGAAAAATTGCCCGTCCGATTTCATGCGGCTGGCTTTGTCCGCCGCTTGCATGCCGAAACCCCAGTAGAAATCGCCACGGACGGCCCCGCGGATTGCGCCGCCGGAATCCTGTGCGATGACGAGGCGTTTTAGATCGGAGGACGCAAGAAACAGAGGCGCGCCGAATGCATGGATGCCTGGATCGATGGCGAGGCTTGCCTCCGGCGTAAGTGCGACGCCTTCCGTGCCTTTGCTGCCGAGTGTGGCATCGCCCAATGGTTCCAGCGCGAAGAACACAAAAGATTGATTTTGCTCCATGACGCTTTGCGCGTCTTGCGGATTGCGCACAAGCCAATCGCGCACCGTTTGCATGGAGAGATTTTCTTTCGTGAGCGCACCGCGCGCGATGAGCACACGGCCTATCGCTGTGTAAGGCCTGCCGTTGCCGCCCGCATAAACGACGCGCGCCTGCGTGCCGTCATCGAACATGACATGCCCGGAACCCTGAATTTGCAGGAAGAATACATCGATGGGATCATTGGCATAAAACAGGATTGGTGCATTCGGTACGCCGTTCTTATCGATCTCGGTCCGCGTTGCATAAGGCACAAGCTTGTTGCCCTCGACCCTGCCCGCGATGCGTTCACCCTTCAGTACATCGCGAAACAGGCCGAGATCGACGCTGACGAGATCGGAGGGCCTACCAAAGACCGCTATGGTATAATTATCATGCCTCGTCTTGCTGCCGTGAATCTCCGGTTCGTAATAGCCCGTGAAAAGCCCGGAGGAATCTCCGCCTGCTTCGAGCGAAAACGGCGTGAACCAAGCTTCGAAGAAATAATGCGCGTCCGTCACGGACGATGCGGTTTTGCAAACCGCGCGCCAGTCATCGGATGTTCCGGCATAGCCAACACCGCCCATGGGTGCATGCGCAAGTTTCAGAATCGCGTCACAGGAGCGGCGAAACGCGGCAAGGCTGCCTCGCGCATCGCTATCGGCCCAACCGGGCAAAGCGGAAAACCCAACGCGTGTCAGACGCAACGTACCGGCCGGAACCGATTGCTCGGACCAGCGCCACCACAGCGCCAATGCGAAAACGAGAGATAACGCAAACGTTGCCCAGACGAACGCGCGGGCACGCCCCATTGATTGCGATTTAATGCTGGCCGCCGGACGTGGCGATCAGCGTCCAGTTCGGGTCGCGTGCGCCCGTATCGCGGGCGAAGGTCCAGATGTCGGTGACTTCGCGCACATTCTTGGGATCGCCGTCCACGACCTCGCCGTCTTCCTTGGCGGTCGTCGAGATATATTTCGCTGCGAACGACACCGTGATCTCGGCGGTGCGGTCCTTCATTTCGGCATGGACGATCTTCACATCCGAAAAGCCGACGAACGTGAAACTCACTTTCTCATGCTTCTCTTCGTGGGAATGGATCACCGAGTCGAACGCGGCATAAACCTCATCGTTTAAGAGCGGCTTCAGCTTTACGCGTTCGCCCGCCGCAAAGGCCGTGACGATGATCTCGTAAGCGGAGCGCGCGCCGGACAGGAAATGCTCCGTCTCGAAATTGCGGTCGGCGAGCTTGATATCGAGGAGACCGCGCGCTGCGGGATCGGCGGCGCTGTCTGCCGAAGGTGCTGCGACACGCGCGCGATCCGGCAGGGTCACGACATTGTCGCCCGGCTGGCCTGGCCCCGTCAGGCCATAGCGTTCCTGTGGCGTGCGTTCCGTACCCGTCCGCCGCCCCAGCACGGTGTAGAGCCGGAAGAGGATGACGGCAGCGATCGCCGCGAGAATGACGATCTCCAAGAACGGGCTGTTGGGCATTTCGATATCCTGTGTGGGCTTCAACCTAGCCCGCAAGGCCGCATGGGTCCAGCAAAAGCGGCGCGGTGCCTGTCACCGGCGCTTGTCACTTTGGCGCGATCCGTGGTAGCGGCGTGCCCCTCGAAAAAGGTGGGACAAATGAGCGAAATGGGCGAAGGAACTTCCGGACAGGGCAATGGCGCCAACGGTGCGTCGCATGGCGAGCAGCCGGGGGTCGCGAAGATCCAGATGCTCTCACAATATGTGCGGGATTTCTCCTTCGAAAATCCGGGCGCGGCCACGAACATAACCGCGCGCCCGACCATCGATTTCGGCGTGGACTTGCAGGCCCGGCGCGCAGAGAACGACCAATACGAAGTCGAACTGAAGATGCGCGTATCGGCCAAGACCGAGGAGCGGCCCGTGTTCCTGCTGGAACTCGTCTATGCCGGGTTGTTCGCGATCCAGAACATGTCGGAGGAGCAGATCGAACAGGTGCTGCTCATTGACGCACCGCATCTGCTGTTCCCGTTCGCCCGCCGCGTGGTGGCCGATGCGATCCGCGATGGCGGCATGCCGCCGCTCATGATCGAGCCTATCGATTTCGCGAGCCTTTATCGCGCCAAGCAGGCCGAACTTCAGAAGTCGCGTGCAACCGTCGATCCGGTCGCGGTCTAATTCCAACTCCAGACGGGATCGTCGCCAAGTTCCTTGACGATGAAAGCCGCGTGGTTTTCGGCCTCGATCACTGAGACGCGCGCGGCAAGCGGCGTGGGACGTATGCGCGCGTTGCGGATTTCGCCCATCGATGCGGATTCGGCATCGAGCGCGGTCAGATTGAGCCGCGTCTGCCGCCCGCCGACCAATTCCAGATAGACTTGCGCAAGCAAGCTCGCGTCGAGCAGCGCGCCGTGTTTGCTGCGCGAGGTGAGGTCGATGCCGAAGCGCTTGCACAATTCGTCAAGCGAATAACGCGCGCCGGGAATCTTGCTCTTGGCGATATCGATCGTGTCGATGGCGCGTGCGAAAGGCAGCGTCGCGCGCTTAAGCCGCGTCAATTCCGCATTGAGGAATTTGAGATCGAAGCCCGCATTGTGGATGACGAGCGGCGCATCCTCGATAAACGCGAACAATTCGTCCACGACCGCAGCGAACAACGGCTTGTCGGCGATGAACTCATCGGTGATGCCATGCACGCGTTGCGATTCTGTCGGGATATCGCGTTCGGGATTGAGATAGATCTGATAGGTGCGGCCCGTGGGCAGATGATCGATAAGCTCCACGCAGCCGATCTCGATGATGCGGTGGCCATCTGACGGATCGAGGCCCGTGGTTTCGGTGTCGAGAACGATTTCACGCATCGCTGTGCTTTAGCCTTTTCGCGCGCAATTCGTCCACCGCGCGTTTGACCTGTCCGAAAGCGTGATCGAGACCCTTGTCCGTCTCAATAACGAAATGGGCTTTTGCACGCTTTTCTTCATTATCCATCTGGCGGGACAGAATGTGATCGAGCTTCTCTTCCGTCATGCCCTCGCGGGCGAGTACGCGCATGCGCTGAACGTGGCGTGGTGCCGAGACGACGACGACCGCATCCATGCGCGCATGACCGCCCGTTTCGAACAGAAGCGGAATATCGAGCACGACCATGTCCGCGCCCGCATTGTCCTCCAGGAATTTCAGCTGCTCGCGCGCGACAAGCGGATGGACAATGGCTTCGAGCCGTTTGAAGCCGGTTGCATCGGCGGCAAGCGCTTTGGTGAGCGCCGCGCGGTCTACGCGCCCTTCATACACGGTGCCTGGAAACTCTTTCGCGATGGCGTCGACCGCGGCACCACCCGGCTCGTAAAGCCGATGCACGGCGGCGTCGGCGTCATAGGTCGGGATACCTAGACGCGCGAACATGCGCGTCGTCTCCGTCTTTCCCATGCCGATAGAACCCGTGAGACCGACAAGCAGAGGCCCGTTCATGTGAGCGCTGCTTCAAGATGGCGGCGCAATTCGGGCGTGACTTGCGGCATCACGCCATAAAATGCCTCGAATGCGGGCACCGCCTGGTACATGAGCATGCCGAGGCCGTCGATGGTTTTAAGCCCGCGTGCTTTCGCACGCGCTAGCAGATCGGTCTCAAGCGGATTGTAGACGATATCGCAAACAGCTGCGTCGTTCGGCAGCAATGCGAGATCGAGATTCAGCGCTTCATTGCCCTTCATGCCTGCCGATGTCGTGTTGAGCAGCAATTTCGAATCGTGCACGGCATTCGGCCAATCGGTCAGAGACCCAACAGTCAAACGCGTTTTCAGTTTCGGCGCGAGGCTCGCAGCCGTCGCTTCGGCGCGTGATATGTTGCGATTGAGAATGCGGATTTCCTTTGCGCCGAGCGCATCCAGCGCAAGCACGCCTGCGCGCGCGGCACCGCCCGCACCAAGCAGAACGGCTGCTGCTCCAGTTATGTTAGTATTGGCATCGCGCAAGCTCGCGGCCAATCCCATAGCATCGGTGTTGCGTCCAATGAGGCGACCACGCTCGCCAAAAATGAGAAGATTCACAGCGCCTGCGATTTGCGCGGCTTCATCTGTTTCATGCACAAGCGCGAAGCCCGCTTCCTTATGCGGCACGGTGAGATTGACGCCTTTGAACCCCGAGTGCCGCAGGCCATCAAGCACGATCGAAAGATTTTCGGGCGCCACGGCAAGCGGCACATAGGCGCCATCGACCTTGTGCGCATCAAGCCAGAAACCATGCAGCACAGGCGAAAGCGAATGGCCGACCGGCCAACCGATAACGCCTGCGACTTTCGCTTTGCCGCTCATGACGCGGCCATGCCTTGCACGCGCAACGCTTCGAGCAGCGGCAGCAAGGGCAAGCCCTGGATCGTGAAATTGTCGCCTTCAATGCGCTCGAACAATTGCACGCCACAGCCCTCGATGCGATAGCAGCCCACGCCCCGGAGCAAATCTTCGCCCTCGCGCGCAACATAATCGTCGAGAAACACATCGCTGAAATCGCGCATGTGCAACACAGCGCGCGCCACATGCCGCCAGATCGCGCGGCCCTCTCTCGCAAGCACTGCGGCGCTGAGCAATTCATGCCTGCGTCCGCGCAGTTCGGACAATATCGCGCGCGCCTCACGCAACGAATGCGCCTTGCTGAACAAGCGTCCCTCGAACACGAGCACCTGATCCGCGCCGAGCACAAGCGCATTGGGATGCTTGGCGGAGACATCGAACGCCTTCAATTCCGCAAGCGCATCAGCGATGCCGGACATGTCACAAGCTTCGGCAAGCATACGGTCCTTGACCGCATCTTCATCGACATGGGCCGGAATCACATCATGCGGCACGCCAGCATTTTTAAGCATCGACGCGCGAACAGCACTTCCTGAAGCAAGAATCAACCTCATACGCGTGTCTCCCGGCGCTCGCTCAGAAGATTGATGACGGCTGCGGCCGTCTCCTCCACCGAGCGGCGCGAGACATCGATCACGGGCCATTCATGCTGGTCGAACACTTTGCGCGTTTCGGTCAGTTCGGCGCGTACGCTTTCGACATCGACGTAAGATGTGTCGCGCACTTCGCCGAGCGTATTGAGCCGGTTGCGCCGCACCTGTACGAGCCGGTCGGGCGAGGCCCACAGCCCCACGATGAGCGGCTTCGTTGCGGCCTCGAGCTGCCCCGGCAGCGCCATGCCGGGCACGAGCGGCACATTCGCCGCACGCACGCCGCGAATGGCGAGATAGATGCAGGTCGGCGTCTTCGACGTGCGGCTTGCGCCCACAAGTATGACCTCGGCCTCATTGATATCCTCAAGCGCTTGGCCGTCATCATGCTGGATCGTGAAATTGAGCGCCTCGATACGCTGGAGATA
>DATHQA010000346.1:0-10287 GCA_035483375.1 Rhizomicrobium sp.
CAAGTGCACTTCCGTGAGCCCGGCAACGAGCACAAGGAAGATCTCGAAAGCGGCAGCCGCGCGGCTGTGCTTGGCGGCGTCACCGCCGTGTTCGAAATGCCTAACACCAATCCGCCTACGACGACGCGCGCAGCGATCGAAGACAAGCTTTCGCGCGCCAAAGGCCGCATGCATTGCGATTATGCGTTCTATGTCGGCGCGACACCCGCCAATGTCGGTGCGCTGGCGGAACTTGAGAAGATGCCTGGCGTTTCGGGCGTGAAAGCGTTTCTCGGTTCGTCCACCGGCACGCTGTTGCTCAACGAAGAAGATGCGATCCTCGCCGCGCTGAAGGGCGGCCATCGCCGCATGGCTGTGCATTCTGAGGACGAAGTGCGGCTGAAGGAGCGCAAAGCCCTCGCCGGCTCCGGCGATCCGCGCCTGCATCCGTTCTGGCGCGACGCGGAGACCGCGCGCATTTCAACGGAGCGCGTTTTGCGCCTTGCGCGCGCGGCCGGGCGTCGCCTGCATGTGCTGCATGTGACGACGGAAGAGGAATTGCCGCTGCTTGCCGATGCGCGCGACTTCGCGACCGTCGAGACGACGCCGCAGCATCTCACGCTCACTGCGCCTGAATGTTACGAGCGGCTCGGCACCTATGCGCAGATGAACCCGCCGATCCGCGAGGCGCGTCATCGCGAGGCGTTATGGAAAGCGGTGGGCGAGGGACTCATCGACGTCATCGGCTCCGATCACGCGCCGCATACGCGCGAGGAGAAAGACGGAGTATATCCGGCGACGCCATCCGGCATGCCGGGTGTGCAGACGCTTGTGACCATCCTGCTTGATCATGTGAATGAGGGCAGACTGACGCTTGAGCGTTTTGTCGATCTCACAAGCGCGGGTGCCGCGCGCATTTTCAGCATTGCGGGCAAGGGGCGTATCGCGCGCGGGTTCGATGCGGATTTCACCATTGTCGATCTGAAAGCGCGCCGCACAATCGAAAATTCCTGGATCGCATCCAAATGCGGCTGGACACCGTTCGACGGCATGGAAACGACGGGCTGGGCAACGGCCACGATCATTCGCGGACAAACGGTGATGCGCGATCGCGCGCTTGCCGATGCGAGCCGCGGCGAGCCCATCCGCTTTGTCGAAACGCTGCCCAAAACTAGTGCAGCGTGAGTTCCTTTCCGACCAGTTTCAACTCGGCAGGCGAAATCAATCCGCGCGCAGCAACATGCACGGAGTGTAGCTTGCCCTCGAGATTGTGAGTCCAGAAATCGAGGAATTTGGCGAGCACCGGAAATTTCGGCGCCATATCGAATTCTTGCCAGATGAAGCTTTGCAACAGTTTCGGATGATCGGGAAGGTGATAAAGGATTTCCGCAGTCGTCAGGCGGTAGCCCCGTAACATCAACTCGGTTGTTGTCATCGAACCCCCGTCGGATGTTGAACGCTTTGTGTCCTTTGCGATTCTCATGCCAAATCTTTAAGAAAGATGGGCATTCGCGATCGCCTTGTCGAGACACGTGCAATATGCGAAGGGCATTCTCCGACAGCAGCACTCACACACGAGAAGTGCCATGAAAGAACGTTTCAAGGCGGTGATGATCCGCAAGCAGGAAAATGCTCAGTCCACGGAAGATGTGGAGATCGGGCTTGCCGATCTCATGGATGGCGATGTCGTCGTCGCGGTTTCGCATTCGACGGTGAACTACAAGGATGGCCTCGCGCTCACGGGCCGCGCGCCTGTCGTGCGCAAATTCCCGATGATCCCCGGCATCGATCTCGCGGGTACGGTGGAGACGAGCGCGCATTCCAATTTCAAGCCCGGCGACAAGGTGCTGCTCAATGGTTTCGGCTTAAGTGAAAATCATTATGGCGGCTATGCCGAATATGCGCGCGCGAAAGGCGATTGGCTTGTGCCGCTGCCTGACGCATTCACACCCGCGCAAGCCATGGCCGTCGGCACGGCAGGTTATACCGCGATGCTATGCGTGCTCGCACTCGAAGATGCGGGCATCCCACCGGACAAAGGCGCTGTGCTCGTCACGGGTGCGAATGGCGGCGTCGGTTCCGTCGCCGTCGCACTGCTTGCGAAGCTTGGCTATCGCGTCACGGCCTCGACAGGCCGCACGGAAGAAGAAGCTTATCTACGTGACCTCGGCGCAAGCGAAATCATCTCGCGCAACGAACTCTCCGGCGAGCCGCGCGCACTTGGCAAGGAACGCTGGGCAGGTGCGGTCGATAGCGTGGGTTCCAAGACACTCGCGAATGTCATCGCCTCGCTTTCCTATGGCGGCGCGGTTGCGGCGTGCGGACTTGCGGGCGGGATGGACCTGCCGACGAGCGTGGCCCCGTTCATCCTGCGCGGCGTCTCGCTGCTCGGAATCGATTCCGTCTATGCGCCCATGAAGCGGCGGCTACAGGCGTGGGAGCGCCTCGCGCGCGATCTTGATATAAAGAAGCTCGAGGCGATGACACGGATGATTCCATTGTCCGGGGTACGCGAGGCGGCGGCGGATATTCTCGCCGGAAAAGTACGCGGGCGTCTGGTGGTGGAGATCAGCTGACCGGGTAATCGGGCAGGGGAATGGATTATCTGGTTCTCATTATATCCGGCGTCGTGATCGGACTCATCGTGGCGGCGCCTATCGGTCCGGTGAATCTCATCTGCATCCGGCGTACGCTGGCCTTCGGGCAGGCGAACGGATTTGCCGCGGGCCTCGGCGCTGCCATGGGCGATGGCGCGTTCGCAATCGTCACGGGTTTCGGTCTCACCGCAATTGCGCAGATCATCGAAGGCTATTCCATCATCCTGGAACTCGCGGGCGGCATCATGCTTGTCGCGTTCGGCGTGCATACATTTATTACGACACCCGATGTGCGCGAGTTGGCGCGCATGAAGGAAGCCGAGGGCGCGTCCACGCTTGTGCGAGCGATGGCTTCGACTTTCGCGCTCACGATCACCAATCCGGCGACTCTGTTCGGCTTCGCGGCCTTGTTCGCAGGACTAGGCGGGCTCGCGGGCGGCAATGCGAGTTTCGTGGAGACGGCTATTGTCGTGGGTGGCGTTATCGCGGGATCGATCCTGTGGTGGTTCACGCTCACGGCCTTCGTCGGCATGTTCCACCAAAACATCAATGACCGCGTGATGAAGATCATCAATCACGCTTCGGGTATTATCATCACGCTGTTCGGATTGGCCGTGCTCGGCCATCTCGTGATTTCAAAATTCCTCTGAGCGCGGCGATCTATCGAAATCGTTAAAGCTGTAGCCGAATTCATTGATCACCGGTTCGAGCAGCGCCACGGCGTCTTGTGCATCCTGAAAATTGAGCAGATTGGCCTCGCGGCGATAGGCGGGCCCGAATTCGCGCTTGACGGAATAAAACCAATAGCGCCATTTCTCGGCGGCCGTACCCAATTCCTTGGGCGGTTTCTGCACGATAGCGCGTTCGCTGTCGCCAAGATATTTCTGCTTCCATAAATCAAAATATTTCTCATTCTCGTTCTTGATCGCGATGCCCGAAACGTCGTGTGATGGCAAGCCGACAAAGTCGTATAGATGATCGAGTTCCTGCCGTGGGTTGGCCGTGAACGCTTCGTAGCTCACCCATTTCACATACGGAAGCTGCGCCGCATCTGCGCGCGCAATGCGATAGCAGTGCACCCAGTGGGTGAGGAATTTGAAGATATTTCCTTCCGTCCAGCGTATCGCGGCGAGCGAACTCGCAACAGGGTGCCGCGTGACGATGACGAAATAGCTCGGCTGCATGAATTGCGAGAGCAGCCGCATGCGCAGCAGATTGCTCGGCGTTTTCTCGACAAGGACTGATTTGTCGAGATCCCAATGTTTTTGCCATTCGGACAAAAGCTTGCGCGCATTGTCCGGCGTGTTGACCGGCGAGGCTTCGGTCAAATGCGCGCGCGGATCGAAACCGAAGCGCCCCACGCCGCCATAGTCAGTTTCGAGCGGCAGGACGGTTTGAAGAAATTGCCCTTCGTCCTCGATGACGCCGGTACTCTTGAATCCGCTCGCTCGCGGATGGTCCGCAAGACAGCGCGCAACAAGCGACGTACCGCTTCGATGCAGGCCGCAGACGAAAACATATCGATGCCCCGTCATCGCGCCGGTTAGGCTGCGAAGCGTGCGATCTTCGCGATCACGTCTTCGGCTTCCGCTGCGATCTCGCGCACGATATCGCCCGCGGGTTTCACCTCATGGATGCTGCCTGCGCCTTGACCCATTGCAAAGGCGGAACGATCGCGGTCGAGGCCTTCGACCTGTCCGCCGATGCCTCCCATCACGCCCGATTGATGGGACATCATCGCTTGCATGGGAAATGGCTGGATGTCCTGCGGCCGCTTCTCCCAATCCATCACATAGGGATTCTTGAATACGCGCATCGGCTTGCCGGAATAGCATTTCGATATGATCGTATCCTCATCATTCGCATCCACGATGACCTGACGATAGACATCGCCCGCATGCGCTTCGCGTGAGGCGATGAAGCGCGTACCCATCCATACGCCTTGCGCGCCAAGCGCCAATGCCGCGGCAAGCCCGCGACCATCGACAATCGCGCCCGCCGCGATAACGGGGATTTTCACAGCATCAACAATCTGCGGCACAAGCGCCATGCCCGCGATCTTGCCTGTGTGACCGCCTGCTTCGGTGCCTTGCGCAACGACGGCATCGAGGCCACCCGCTTCGGCACTGCGCGCATGGCGCACGGTGCCCGCAACATTCATCACTTTCAGTCCCGCATCATGGAATTTCTTCACGAGATGCGGCGGCGGCACGCCGAGGCCGGAGATGAATGCTGCTGCGCCGCCTTCGATGATGGCATCCGCCGTGCGCTCCAGTGATTCCGGAATCGCCGCAAGCAGATCGACGCCGAACGGCTTGTCGGTGAGATCGCGGACTTTCTTGATCTCGTCCACGATCTCGTGATGCGGTCGTCCCGCCATGCCGAGCGTGCCGAAACCGCCTGCATTCGAAACGGCGGCGCAGAGTTCCGCATAAGACACGCCGCCCATGCCCGCAAGCATGATGGGATATTTGATATTCAGCAGATCGCAAAGCGGTGTGCGCAATGACATTATAAACTCCTCATCGATTCAGAATACCCGATAACCGCCGTCTATCACGAACGTATCGCCCGTGTGATAGGCCGAAGCGTCGCTGGCGAGATAAACCGCGATGCCGCCGAAATCGGAAGGCTGTCCCCAACGCCGCATCGGCACGCGCGGCAGGACCTTTTCCGTGAACGCCGGATTTTCCTGCGCGCCCTTCGTCATGTCGGTCGCGATCCAGCCCGGCGCAATCGCATTGGCGCGGATGCCATAGCGCGCATGTTCGACGGCGATCGAGCGCATCATCGCGAGCAACGCGCCCTTTGTGGCGCTATAGGCTTCGTTGCGCGCAGCCCCCTCGAGACCGGCCAAGCTCGCGACACCCATCAGTGAGCCGCCAGGATCGCCACCCTTCGCACGCTCCACCATGTGGCGGGCGGCTTCGCGCAGTGTGAAGAACGCGCCTTCCTCGTTCACAGCATGGATGCGCCGCCAGGTCTCCAGCGTCAGTTCGGAGAAGGGGCCCGCGCCGCCGCCAACACCCGCATTCGCGATCACTGTGTCGAGGCGACCCATCGTGCTGATCGCGGCATGAATACCTTCGGTGACCGCATCCTCGTTGGAGACATCCACCTGCCGTGAGGCTATGCGCTTGCCGTAACGCGCAAGCTTCTTGCCCGCCTCGTGGTTCTTGTCCTCCCGTGTGCCCCAAATCACGACATCGGCGCCCGCCTGCGCCAGCGCCTCGGCCATGCCGAAGCCGATGCCGCCATTACCGCCCGTGACGAGCGCCACTTTCCCTGTCAGATCGAATGGCCCATACATGCGTTTCTCCCTTTATGGGATGACCGTAGAGGGCGGCGGGAATGGGCGCAATTCTTGCCCTGAATTCGCCACGAGTCTGGTTTGTGGTACATCGATTGGGGTTGGGGCCGGAAGCCGCGCCGTCACGGCGCGTGCCTATGGTCGCGTTGTGTGGGAGCTGTTCATGCATCGAGTTTGGGCCCTGCTTGCGGCCGCAGGCCTTCTGTTCGCCGTTACGGCGCGCGCGTCGGACTCTTCGCTGAGCCCCGCGGCCAATGCTGCCTTTGTGGCGCAGAGTGCGAACCAGCCCGGCACTGTGGTGCGGCCTAGCGGGCTTCAATACCGCATCATCAGAAGCGGCTTCGGCAAGAAGCCCCAACCGCTCGACAGCGTGTCGGTCAATTACAAAGGCTCGCTCATCAATGGGAAGGTGTTCGATTCCACCGAGCCGGGTTTCCCCGCCATGATGAAAGTCAACGAAGTGATCCCCGGCTGGACCGAAGCACTGGAACTCATGCGCGAGGGCGATCACTGGCAACTCGTGATCCCGGCCAATCTTGCCTATGGCGAGCGCGGCGCGGGCGACGGCACGATTCCGCCGAACCAGACGCTTGTCTTCGATCTCGAACTTCTCACGGTCACGCCCGCGCCGCCTGAGCCGAAGAAGGACGATCAGGACAGCAGCAGCGGCGGCGCGTCGCAATGACGCAATCTGCCGGGGGGCAGGCTCTTCACCACGAAATTAGCAGGGACGGACGGCAGCGCGCCGATCTGCTAAACTGTTACATGCCTGCAATCATTGTGATTCCGGCCCGGCTGCCGGTCGTGTTGGGAGCGTAAGGAATGTTTCGGACGCTGCGCCGCCGCGCTTTGCGGCCCGGCACGATACGCATCGCGATTGCGCTGTTCTTCGTCGTGGGGGCGAGCGTCCTGTTCTGGGCGAGCCGCGACTACAAGGTCATTGCGCCCGACTGGGACGGGCAGGTGCGCGGGCTTTCCTATTCGCCGAGCCATACCTTCTCGACCAAGGACCATGACTGGACGTCGCCGGAGCATATCGACCGCGACATGAAGCAGCTTTCGCGGCTGACCGGGCATATCCGCACCTACACTGTCTCCAACGGTATGGATCAGGTGCCTGCGATTGCGCGGCGCTATGGGCTCACGGTTTCACTCGGCCTCTGGATCGATTCCGATCTCGACGCGAACGAGAAGGAGATCGAGACCGGCATCCGCGTGGCGCTCGCGAACCGGCGCGTCATCGATCGCGTGTTCGTCGGCAATGAAGCCGTTCTGCGCGGCGATGTGACGACCGATCAGCTCAACGATTATATCCGTCGTGTGCGTGCGGCATTGCCCAATCGCATCAAGGTGACGACGGCCGAGCCATGGTCCACATGGCTCTTGAGTCCGGAGATCGGCCAGAATGTCGATCTCATTTCCATTCATCTATTGCCGTATTGGGAAGGCGTGCCCGTGAAAGGCTCGCTGGAATTTTTGCAGCACGCTTACGATCATGTGCAGCAGGAGTTTCCCGACAAGCCCGTCATCATCGGCGAAGCGGGATGGCCGTCCGAAGGCCGCACGCATCGCGGCGCCGAAGCCTCCGATGCCAACGAAGCCTATTTCATCCGCGCTTTCGTGCAGCTCGCGATGGAGAAGGGTTATGACTATTATCTCATAGAAGCCTACGACCAGCCATGGAAGGGCGGCAATGAAGGCGCGGTCGGCGCCTATTGGGGCCTGTTCGATGCGATGGGACGGCCCAAGTTCCCGTTCACGGGCATGTTGCGTACGTTCCCCGAATGGCGCACCTACGCGATGCTCGCGGCAGTGTTCACGCTGATCCTGGGCCTGCTGATCCTTTCGCGCATGCCGCGCGTGCGTCAGCCCGGCTATCTCGTGATGGGTTGTCTCGTGGCGCTTGTGACGACGGGATTGCTCGTGCTCATCGATGCGAGCACGCTTGAATATATCGAGCCGTCGGACATCGCGATGATCGGCGCGATGGTGCCGCTCGTGCTGCTCGCCTCGACAGTGATCCTCACCGAGGGTATCGAACTTGCGGCCAGCCTCTGGCGTGTGGAGCGCCGCCGCGTACTTGCCGCGATTCCGGAAAATGCGCCGCGCGTTTCCATCCACGTGCCTTGCTACAACGAGCCGCCGCAAATGGTGATCGCGACGCTCAATGCGCTGGCACGGCTCGACTACGACAATTTCGAAGTCATCCTGCTCGACAACAACACGACGGATGAAAACATCTGGCGGCCCGTCGAAGCGCATTGCGTGACACTGGGGCCGCGCTTCCGTTTCTATCATTACGATCAACTGGACGGTTTCAAGGCGGGCGCGCTCAACGAAGCGCTGCGGCTCACCGATCCCTCTGCCACTTACATCGCCGTGATCGACAGCGATTATCAGGTCGAACCGTTCTGGCTGCGCCGCGCGCTGCCGATTTTCGCGTCGGACAAAATCGCGCTCGTACAAGGCCCGCAGGATTATCGCGATGCGCATGAAAGCCTGTTCAAAGCGCTCGCCTATGAAGAATATCGCGGCTTCTTCCATATCGGCATGGTCGAGCGCAATGAACACGACGCGATCATCCAGCACGGCACGATGACGCTTGTGCGCAAGGACGCGCTCGAAGAAGTCGGCGGCTGGAGCACATGGTGCATCACCGAAGACACCGAGCTTGGTCTGAAGCTGTTCGAGGCCGGTTACAGCGCGGCTTATATTCCCGAAAGCATGGGACGCGGGCTTATTCCGGATACGCTCGCGGCATTCATGAGCCAGCGTTATCGCTGGGTCTACGGCGCGATGCAGATCATGAAGCGTCATGCGGGCCCGATTTTCCTGGGCCGCAAACATTTGTCCTGGGCGCAGCGTTATCAATTTCTTTGCGGCTGGCTGCCATGGATTTCCGACGGCCTCGGCATGATCGTCACGCTGCTTGCGCTTGTGTGGACGATGCTCATGACCATCGCGCCGCATTATTTCGATGTTCCCATGTCAGCGCTTTCGGCGGCCGCGCTTGCATTGTTCCTTGCCAAGACGCTCAAGACATTGCTGCTTTATCCGCAAAAGGTACGCTCCGGCGTACTTGGCGCGTTGATGGCGTCCGTCGCGGGGCTTTCGCTCACGCACACGGTGAGCAAGGCCGTCATCGCGGGAGTCTTCACATCGAAGAAACCGTTCCTGCGCACGCCCAAATGCGAGGATCGCGCGCAGATTTCACAAGCGCTGCGTCTTATATGGCAGGAAACGACGATGCTGGGCCTTTGCCTGCTCGGTCTGCTCGCCATGGCTATTTTCAACAATGGACTGCAGGATCCGGCCGCCTCCCTATGGATGGTGATGCTGACGGTGCAGAGCCTTCCTTATGCCGCCACCGTCGCAATGGCGGCCATCAGCGTGATGGCGAATGCGAAGACTGCGAATATTCATATCTTCTCCCGGCCTTCGCCGCAGCCGCCGACGCCGGACGAGCCCGCATTGCCTGAAGCAGCCTAATCGGGAAGCACTTTGCCTGGATTGAGGATGTTGTTGGGATCGAGCGCGCGCTTGATCGCGCGCATCGTCTCGATTTCCGCAGCGCTTTTGTAGCGCGCGATCTCATTACGCTTCATCACGCCGATACCGTGCTCCGCGCTGATCGAGCCGCCGAAGCGATGCACGATATCGTGGACGACACGTGCGATCTCATCCCAGCGCGCGAGGAACGCCTGATTGTCGCCGCCTTTCGGCACGCTGATATTGAAATGGATATTGCCGTCGCCGATATGCCCGAAAGGAACAGGCCGCGCATTGGGAATCTTCGCCAATACGGCGCGTGTTGCGATTTCGAGAAATTCCGGCACGGACGCCACAGGCACCGAGACATCGTGCTTGATCGAGCCGCCTTCTTTCTTCTGCGCCTCGGAGAGGTTTTCGCGCAACCGCCACAGATTTTCGCGCTGCGTCTCGCTTAAGGCGATCACGGCATCGCTGACCGCGCCTTCAAGCGCACGTTCCACAATGGCTTGAAGATCGAAATGCGCAGCACTCGTTGCTTCGACGAGAACGTACCAGGGCGAAGACACACCGAGCGGATCGCTCGTCTGCGGAATGTGCATGAGTACGAATTCAAGACCGATACGCGGCATGATCTCGAAGGCCGAAATCAATCCTCCCGTTACATCCTGCAAGCGTGAGAGCAGGGCGAGCGCCGCTTTCGGATTTTCAACCGCGGCAAATACAGTCACGCGTTCGGCGGGTTTGGGAAACAGCTTCAACACCGCCGCTGTGACAATACCGAGCGTTCCTTCCGCGCCGATGAAAAGCTGCTTCAGGTCATAGCCCGTATTGTCCTTGCGCAAGGCGCGCATGAGATCGAGCACGCGGCCATCGGCAAGCACGACTTCAAGACCGAGAACCAGCTCGCGC
>DATHQA010000347.1:0-2402 GCA_035483375.1 Rhizomicrobium sp.
CCGCGGCCGACTTCGGCATAGACATCTTCGGCTTTGTGCAGATGCAGTTTCTTCGCCACTTCCGCGACGGCCTTTTCGGTCATCTGGAAGCCGTCATCGGAGAACACCTTCTCCAGAATCTTCTTGCCGAGTTTCACATGCTCGTCGCGTTGCGCGTGACGCAGGTAACGGCGAATTTCCGCGCGCGCACGGCCCGTGACGACGAATTGTTCCCATAGCGGCGACGGCGATTGCTGGTCGGTATGGATGATCTCGACCTGATCGCCATTGCGCAACACCGTATGCAGCGGTACCTGCACGCCGTTCACTTTCGCGCCGACCGCCGTATTGCCGAGATCGGTATGCACCATATAAGCGAAATCGATGGGCGTCGCGTTGCGCGGCAGGGCGATAAGATCGCCCTTCGGCGTGAAACAGAAAACCTGATCCTGATACATCGCAAGGCGCGAGTGTTCGAGGAATTCCTCCGCACTGTCGCCGCGTTCGAGCAATTCCACCATCTCGCGCAGCCATTGATAGGCGTCCGCAGCGCCAAGATCGCGCTCGCTCAGTTTTTCGCGATAGCGCCAATGTGCCGCCACGCCGCGCTCGGCGATGTCGTGCATTTCCTGCGTGCGAATCTGCGCTTCGATGCGCTGGTTCTCCGGCCCGATCAGCATCGTATGAATGGAGCGATAACCGTTGGATTTCGGGATCGAAATGAAATCCTTGAAGCGATCCGGCACCACATGCCACGTCGTGTGCAGCACGCCGAGCGCGCGATAACAATCATCCACCGTCTTCACGATGATGCGGAAACCGAAAATATCGGAAAGCTGTTCGAAATTGAGTTGCTTGTCCTTCAGCTTGCGCCAGATGGAATAAGGCCGTTTGGCGCGGCCATAAACCCACGCATCGATGCCGTCTTCAAGAAGCTTGCGCTTGATCTCATCGGCGATCTTGCCGATGCGCTCGCCCGACGCCGCATTCAAACGCTCCAGCCGCGTGACGATGGAACTGCGTGCCTCGGGATCGAGTTCTGCAAAGGCGAGGTCTTCCAACTCCTCGCGCATATTCTGCATGCCGATGCGGCCCGCAAGCGGCGCGTAGATATCGATCGTCTCCTGCGCGATGCGGCGGCGCTTCTCGGGACTTTTGATATATTGGAGTGTCCGCATATTGTGCAGACGGTCTGCAAGCTTGACGAGCAGTACGCGGATATCGTTCGACATCGCGAGCATGAGCTTGCGGAAATTCTCCGCCTGCTTCGTGCGCTCGCTGAACAGTTCAAGCTGCGAGAGCTTCGTTACGCCGTCGACGAGATCGGCGATCTCCTGCCCGAAATTCGCGCGCACATCCTCGATGGTAACGTAAGTATCCTCGACCGTGTCGTGCAGCAGTGCGGTGGCGATGGTCGCCACGTCGAGCCTCAGTTCGGTCAGGATACCCGCCACTTCGAGCGGATGTGCGAAATACGGATCGCCGGAGGCGCGGAACTGCTTGCCATGCGCCGTCATCGCATAGACATAAGCCCTGTTGAGCAGCGCCTCGTCTGCATCCGGGTCGTAGGCTTTGACCCGGTCCACAAGCTCGGTCTGGCGCATAAATTTGCGCTTGCCCTTGGGCGGGCGCGGCGGCTCTGGCACGGGTAGAGCAGGTCCGCCTGCCGGGATATGGCCCGGCACGGGTGTTTCGGTCGCGGTCGTCGAAGGCGCGGTCATCGCCCCGACTATATAGGAAGAATCAGCGAGACAACTCCGCCTGCCGGTCGGGACGGAAGAACGGGCTTCTCACCATCGAGAAATCGGCGATCTGCACGTTCACGGGCCCTTGCGGATGCTCTTCCTTCAAATGCGCGATGGCGAGATCGCGACGGCTTCGATTGCGCACGACGAAATAGCTTTCCTTGGCGCTCGCCACTTCCTCCGCACCTTCGCCGCGCATCTCGACGAATTTGTAATCGCCGACATAGGTGATCTCGCCGGGGCGGATCGTGAAGGGAATGGAGAAATTCGCGTCGTAATCATGGCCCGGCTGATGCGCGAGGAAGCTGTGGAATTCGTAATGGCCCGGCTCCAGCGCGCGCACTTCCACAACGCCCGATTCGTCATTGTCGCGATAATCGGGGCGCTGTGTCATCGGATTCCACCAATCGGGGCGCGCATAACGCACAGAGCCGTGGCGGCTATTGTCGGCATCGGTGCTGCGATAGAACAGCACGATGGGCGCGAACGTCATATCGCGCGGATTGCGCGAACCGCCGACGGAGATGACGAGGTAGCCCTTGTCATGGCCCTTGTACTCCGGCGTGAAAATCTGCGCACTGGCCGCGCCCGCGAAAAGCACCAGCATCAACGAAGCGAAAAATGTCCGCACGGGTTAACCCTTCTTGTTCCTCGGCCGCGAGATTATGCCAAGACATG
>DATHQA010000348.1:0-2515 GCA_035483375.1 Rhizomicrobium sp.
TTTTCCAGCAGCAACACTTCGCCATCTTTAAGAGCGGCGACGGCCTTCTCGGCAATCTGGCCTATGCAATCTTCGGCAAACGCAACATGCCGTCCGATGCCATAGGCCAGCGCAAACGAAACCGGCTTCAGCGACATGGACGGCACGACCTTGCCCTTGGGCCGGTCGAAATGCGACAGCACGATCACGCGCGCGCCTTTTTCGGCCAGCTCGCGAATGGTGGGTGCGGTCCGCTCGATGCGCAGCATGTCGCTGGCGCGGCCATCCTTCATGGGAACATTCAAATCCGCGCGCACCAGCACGCGTTTGCCCTTGACGTCGAGATCGTCCAGCGTGCGGAAACTATCCATGGGTCAAAGCAGCTTTCCCATCGCAACCGCCGTATCGGCCATGCGGTTGGAGAAGCCCCATTCATTGTCGTACCAGCTCATTACGCGCACGAGATTGCCGTCCATCACTTTCGTCTGATCGAGCGCGAAGGAGGACGAGGCGGGATCGTGATTGAAATCGGTGGAGACGAGCGGCGCATCGATGACCTCGAGCACGCCTTTCAGTTCCTGGGACGCCGCGCGCTTCATCGCGTCGTTGATTTCCTGCACGGTTGTGGGCCGCTTCGACACGAACTTCAGATCGATGAGCGACACATTCGGCGTCGGCACGCGCACGGAAACGCCGTCAAGCTTGCCTTTCAATTCCGGCAGCACAAGGCCCACGGCTTTGGCGGCGCCCGTCGTGGTGGGGATCATTGAAAGTGCGGCCGCGCGCGCGCGATAAAGATCCTTATGCATCTGGTCGAGCGAGGGCTGATCGTTCGTGTAGCTGTGAACGGTCGTCATGAACCCTTTCTCGATGCCGACCGTGTTGTTGAGAACCATCGCAACCGGCGCCAGACAATTCGTCGTGCAGGAGGCGTTGGAGACGATGATGTGATCCTTCGTAAGCTTGTCGTGGTTCACACCATAAACAACCGTGAGGTCCGCGCCGTCCGCAGGCGCGGAGACGAGCACGCGTTTCGCACCTGCCTGCAAATGCGCGGACGCTTTTTCCTTCGATGTGAAAATGCCCGTGCATTCGAGCGCGATATCGACGCCCAATTCCTTGTGCGGCAGCGCCGACGGATCGCGGATCGCGCTCACCGCGATCTTGTGACCGTCCACAATCATATGGCCGCTGTCGGTTACGCTGATCTCGCCCGGAAAACGGCCATGCACGGAATCGTAGCGCAGCAGATGCGCATTCGTTTCCACAGGCCCCAGATCGTTGACGCCCACGACGACGATATCGCTGCGCTTGGATTCCACGATCGCGCGCAGCACAAGCCGCCCGATGCGGCCGAAGCCGTTGATCGCAACGCGAATAGGCATGTCTTCTCCCCTTCAACTACGCGATGAACGCCATCGCGGATTACTTCAACGCGGCGCGGGCCGCTTGCGCGGCTGCTTCCGGCGTGATGCCGAAATGCTTGTAGGCCTCTTTGTAGGGCGCGCTCGTGCCGAATGTGTGCATTCCAATGAACGCGCCTTTGGGGCCGATATAGCGGTCCCAGCCCGTTTGCGCCGCAGCCTCGATGCCGATCCTAACAGTACCGGGGCCGAGTATGGCCTCACGATATGTTTCGCTCTGTTGTTCGAAAAGCTCCCAGCACGGCATCGAAACCACGCGAGCGGCAATGCCTTCGCCCGCCAGCAGATCGCGGGCCTTCAGCGCGAGTTCGATTTCGGAACCTGTCGCAAGGAATGTGACTTTTGCATCCTTCGCGCCTGCAAGTTCGTATGCGCCGCGCGCGCAGAGATTTTCTTCCGTGTGCTCGGTACGCACGGTCGGCAGGTTCTGGCGCGTCAGCGCAAGCAGGCTCGGGCCTTTCGTGTTTTCGAGCGCGATCTGCCAGCATTCCGCCGTCTCCACGCCATCGGCGGGCCGGAATACGAGAAGGTTCGGCATCGCGCGCAGACCCGCGAGCTGCTCGACGGGTTGATGCGTCGGCCCATCTTCGCCAAGACCGATGGAATCATGCGTCATCACATAGATCACGCGCACGCCCATGAGCGCGCCGATGCGGATCGCGGGTTTGCAGTAATCGGAGAAGATGAGGAATGTGCCGCCGTATGGAATGACGCCGCCATGCAGCGCCATGCCGTTCATCGCCGCCGCCATGCCGTGCTCGCGAATGCCGTAATGCATATAGCGGCCGGAAAAATCGGTCGGTGAAATCTCCTTCAAGCCCTTGGTCTTGGTGTTGTTTGATCCCGTGAGATCGGCGGAGCCGCCGATCGTCATGGGAATTTCTGCATTGATGACTTCGAGTGCCGCTTCGGAGGATTTGCGCGTCGCAAGCGAAGGCTTCTCGGCGGAGGTTTTCTTTTTCAATTGCTCGATGGCCGCATCGAAGCTTGGGGGCAATGTGTCTGAAAGCGTGGCCGCGAAAGACGCATCGGCGTTCTTCGCGCGCGCATCCCATTCTTCACGCGCCTTCTTTCCGCGCGCACCGATCGCGCGCCATGCGGACATCAGATCG
>DATHQA010000349.1:0-4271 GCA_035483375.1 Rhizomicrobium sp.
ACCAACAATCCCCACAGCACGGCAAGCGAGCCGAAAACCAGCACTCCCGCCGCCACGCCCAACGCAAATCGCCCGGCCAAAAGGCGGCGCATGCGCGACGGTCCGTCTATCTGATTGGCAGGCAACAAAATTTCGGCGGGCATGAATGGCCTGATGAAAGTTCCCCCGAACCTCGTTTACCAAGCCCGCTTTAAGTTCCCATTAAAGACCACAGGGGGATTTGAACCATTCCTACGCCATCGGCGATCGAATTAACCTATTGTTGCTGTTGATAGAATTGATCTGCTTTGTTCGTGAGCTGGGTGCCGCCTTTCACGGCGCGCGCCACGCGCAGGAACTCCTCATGCTGGATCGGCGCGCGCGTCGGCTGAACCGATACGGAAATCGCCAGTTCGGATTCGGCGGAGCCCTTGAACGTGCCGCGTGTGGGCGGCACATCGGCGTAATCGCGGCCCACGGCGACGCGGATGTGCCGTTCGCTCGCGAGGATATTGTTCGTGGGATCGAAACCGATCCAGCCGAGACTCGGCATCCACGCTTCCATCCAGGCATGCGTCGCGTCTTCGCCGGAGCGGTCCACGCTTTTGGGGCGGTGATAGAGATAGCCCGACACGTAACGCGCGGGCACGCCCCAGCTTCGCGCAATCGCGATCATGATATGTGCGAAATCCTGACACACGCCGCGGCCCGCATTGAGCGCATCGTCGATAGGCGAGGACGCATCGGTTACGCCCACCTGATAGGAAAACGCGTCATAGATTTTCGTGTTGAGCGCTTTCAGTTCCGTCAGCGGATCGGCCTTCGGCGCGACAAGCCCGTGCTGCGCCATGAAGTTCGACAGAGTGGACGTAATACACGCGAATCTCGATTCCTCAAGCATGTCGTAGTGATCGTCGCGCAGATTGTAGGAATTGTAGCGCTCCCATTCGAGTGGATCGGTCGCATCCGGCAGCGCATGGAACGGCACCATTTCGACAAGCGACTGGGTTTCGATGCGCAATTCATTATGTTCGCGCAGCACGTTGAAATGATAGACGGCGTTGCCCAGATGATCGGTATAGGCATAAAGCTGCGCGCGCGGATTGGTGGAGACCTGAAAATTCCTCAGCGATTGCGGACCTTCGGAGCGCGGCTGCATGCGCAATTCCATGACGCTCTGCCGCACGGGCGAGGAATAACGGAAACGCGTCACATGCTGGACGGAATAATGCATTATAAATCCCTCATTACAACACCGTCTCCGCATCGTAAGCGATATAGGCGGCATAGACCGCGTCATGAACCTGTTCGCATTGCCGCGCGATATCGGTGAGGAAACGGTTCACCGACACACTGCCCAGATCGTCGATCTGGCCGTAATCGACAGCGGCTTTGAGGCGGCCCGAAAGACGCTCACAACCCGTTCGGCGCGCGGGTGGGGCGCCGGGCGCCACATGCTCCAGCGCTTCGCGCAAACGATCCACCGCAAACCGCACCGAATGCGGAAACTCAGCATCGAACAGGAGAAATTCCACAATCTTCTCCGGCCTGATCGTTGCGGTGTATTCGCGGCTATAGGGTTCGAACGCCGTGCAGAATTTGAGCAGCACGAGCCAGTCGAAATATTTGGGCGGCGGCAAAGGCTGCGCATAGCCGGGCGCGAGGCCGAAATGGATATCGAGCAGACGGCTCACCAATTGCGCGCGCTCGATGAACCGGCCGAGTTCAAGAAAGTGCCAGCCCTCGCCGTGACGCAGCGTTGTGTAGGTGACGCCGCCCAGGGTAAATAAATCTTCCAGCACGTCGCGGAAAAACACCGAGGGCTGATGCACCCAGATCGACTCCACCGTGACGGTTCGAAGCCGCAGATAAAGCCTGTTCAGATGTTCCCACACTTCGGTCGATAATTGTTCGCGCACCTGCCGCGCATTGTCGCGCGCGAAACCGAGGCAACTCACAAGCGAGGAATGATTGAGCGGATCGAACGCCGTTTCACGCACGATCTCGAACGCATCGGCGTGGGTATGTTTGAACGGCTCGCCCGTCAGCCCCGCATGCACGCGCACCCAGGACGCTTCGGCCTCTTCCGGCGATTGCTCGACCATGGATTCGAGCTTGACGGCGAGAAGGCGCGCAGTGTGCTCGGCGCGTTCGATATAACGCGCCATCCAGTACATGCTGTCAGCGACACGGGCCAGCATCAGTCGCTCAACACCCAGGTATCTTTCGAACCGCCACCCTGGCTCGAATTGACGACAAGGCTTCCCTTGCGCAGCGCCACGCGCGTGAGACCGCCCGGCACAATGCGCGTTTCCTCGCCGCATAATATGAAGGGTCTCAAATCGACATGGCGTGCTTCGACGCCCCCATCGATGAACGTCGGCGCGGTCGAAAGCTGGATCGTGGGCTGGGCGATATAATTCTCAGGATCCGCTTTCACTTTCGCGGCAAAGGCCTCGCGTTCGGCCACGCTTGCATGCGGGCCCACCAGCATGCCGTAACCGCCGGATTCGCCGACCGCCTTCACGACAAGCTTTTCGAGATTGGCGAGCACGTGGGAAAGCTGCGCCGGTTCGCGGCACAGGAATGTTTCCACATTCTCGATGAGCGGTTCTTCGGAGAGATAATAGCGTATGAGACGCGGCACATAAGCGTAAATCGCCTTGTCGTCGGCAACACCGGTGCCCAGCGCATTGGCGAGCGCCACGTTGCCTGCGCGATAGGCATTGAACAGCCCCGCAACACCAAGCGAGGAATCGTCGCGGAAGATGAGCGGATCGACGAAATCGTCATCGACGCGGCGATAGATGACATCGATGCGCTTCAGGCCCGATGTCGTGCGAGCATAAACGACATTATCGTTGACGAGAAGATCGCGGCCTTCGACCAACTCCACACCCATCTGGCGCGCGAGAAATGCGTGCTCGAAATAGGCGGAGTTGAACACACCCGGCGAAAGCACGGCAATGGAAACATCTTCCTGAAACGGCGCGAGCGATTTGAGCGTCGCCAGCAATTCCTGCGGATAATGCTCGATGGGTTTCACGCGCGCCGCACGGAACACACCGGGAAAAGCACGCCGCACAACGTCGCGATTCGCAAGCATGTAGGACACGCCCGAAGGCACGCGCAGATTATCCTCCAGCACGACGAAGGTGCCATCGGCACGGCGCACGAGATCGGTGCCGCACACATTCACGTAAGCGCCGTGCGGCACGGACACGCCCCGCATCTCGCGGCGATAATGCCTCGAACCCAAAATCATTTTTCGCGGGACGATGCCGTCCTTCAGCACGCGGCCATCGGAATAGATGTCGCGCAGGAACAGGTTCAGCGCCGCGATGCGCTGTTTCAGCCCCGCTTCCAACCGCGCCCATTCGGCGGCCGTGACGATGCGCGGCAACAGATCGGTCGGGATGATCCGCTCCGTCGCCTTGGCGTCCGAATAGACCGTGAAAGTGATGCCCTGATAGAGGAAGGATTGTTCACAGGCCTGCTGCCGCCGGTTCAGCTCGTCCGCCGGGAGCGCCGCCAGCCTTTCGCCGAGCGCCGCGTAATTCGGGCGCAAACGGCCGTCCGGCGTGAACATCTCGTCATAGGCCGCGCCAAGCGCGTAATTCTCGAACGGCGGCGCGCCGAGCGGGCCGGAGGCCACCGCCCTCGTCAATTCCTTCGTTCCCACCCCATGTTGCATATGCGAAGTGACGGACAAAAGCGGCATTCCGTCAAGCGCGGCGCATGCGCCTTTTTAGCCTCGCGCTTGACCTTGGGGGGCCGGATGATTAGCTGAGGTGACAAGATGTCAGATGACAGGACGGAGGGCGCCTTGGCCTACGAACATGTCGATGTGCTGATCATAGGCGCCGGGCTTTCGGGCATAGGCGCCGCCTATCACCTGCAAAAGAACTGCCCGCAGAAATCCTATGCGATCCTCGAGGGGCGCGAGGCCATTGGCGGCACATGGGATCTGTTCCGTTATCCGGGCATCCGTTCGGATTCCGACATGTACACGATGGGCTATTCGTTCCGGCCCTGGACAAACGCCAAGGCCATCGCGGACGGCCCATCAATCCTTGGCTATGTGCGCGATACGGCGCGCGAGGCGGGCATCGACCGGCATATCAAGTTCAATCACTGGGTGAAGCGCGCCTCCTGGTCCACGAAGGATGCGCAATGGACGGTCGAGGCTGTGCGCAAGACAGCGCAGGGCGAAGAGACCGTGCGCATGACCTGCAATTTCCTTTTCATGTGCTCCGGCTATTACCGCTATTCCGCCGGTTACACGCCGGACT
>DATHQA010000350.1:0-2473 GCA_035483375.1 Rhizomicrobium sp.
AAACCGTGTCGGCTTCGCCGCCCGGATTGGCCGCGAACTCCGCTTTCGGCCAGTCGAGAAGCGCGAGAACGGATTGCCGTTCGAGCGCAAACGCGGCTTGCGCTTCGCTGCGGGCGATGTTGTTTTCGATCTCCTTGCTGCGTGCCCGCTGCGGATCGGGCTTAACACTCCAGTTCCCCGACGAAGCGATGGCATGGGCAATCAGAAGCCGGAACGCAACGCCCGGATTGCCGAGCAGCGCCAGCCGCGCGACCGCGTGACGGTGCAATTCGATGTAGTTTTCCATCGCCTGCGTCATCTGTGGCCGCGCGTCCGACGTCGCGGATTCGCCGTCTACAACATTGCCCTTCACTTCGCTGCGCGCGGCCTTGCGGGCCTCTTTGCGGTTCAGCCAGCCCTCGTACAATTCCACTTCGCCGGTATGGCTGACAGTGATGTACACCTTGCCGCCCTTTTTCTTGGGAGTCTTATCATGCTCCCAGGTCGCAAAGTGCGCGCCCGGTTCCAGCACGATCACATCGGCCCAACCGGCTTCCCGCAACACATCGCGTTTGGCTTCGATGGCCGCGTTCTGCAATTGCCAGAACAGGTCGGCGTCCGCGAAATACGTGTCGTCGCCAAACAGATCGGTGACGGCGTGGCCCTTGTAATCCTCCAGCGGAAACAACGCGACCTTGGTGGAAATCTGCTGACCGCCGAACAGCCATTGCTTCAACTGCCAGCCATGCGGTGCGTAGCCGTTTTTGCTCTCGAACAGTTTGAGCCAGTCTTTCTGCTGGCCTTTGGACGCTAAGGTCAGATGACGGATGCTCTCGTCATCGATCTCGCCCGCGCGATAGGCGTCCCTGATCTTGGGCAGAAGATTGGCGAGGGCGAGGCGCTGTTTGACCGTGAGGACGGTCAGCCCGAACGTGGCCGCGATGTCGTCAATTTTACGGCCCTCTTTGATGAGCCGCGCGAAAGTTTCATATTCGGTCATGGGGTCGGCATCGCGCCGCGCGAGATTTTCCATGAGCGAGGCTTCGATGGCGGCGGCATCGTCGCCCGCCTCCATCACGCCGCAGGGAAGTGGGGCGATCTCGCCCAATTCGGCGACAATCGCCCTGCCCGACCAGTAGCGGCGGCGGCCGGAGACGATTTCAAATTCATCGTTGCCGCGTTCGGGAAATGGCCGCACGAGCAAGGTTTGCAAAATCCCACGCTGGCGGATGCCAGGCAAAAGATCGGACACGTCCGGCGGTTTGCGGTCGTGCCGCATGTTGATCTTGGTATCGTGAAGTTTCTCGATAGGGATATGCCTCAATTCCATCATACGCTCTCCTGTGGTTGGTGGTTTGCGCGCTCGTCCGCGCGCGGGAACGCCGCCGCGTTATGCGGCGGAATGAGGTTCGGATCGGAGTCCAGCGCGCGGAACGCGAGAATGAAATCCGCTGCCTTGCTTGCCTGACTGGCGGCATGAAAGATCGCGCGGCTGTCGTCACGCAGGATTTGCAACCAGTTGCCGAGATAGTCGGCATGGCGTACCTGCGGCACGATATGCAGATGGGCGCAAAGAAAGGCGCTGCAAAGCTCGGCTATGAGTTCTTCGCGGGCGTAAGCCTGCGAGCCGAAGCGATTTTGTAAATCGCGCGCGAGGCGCGACGGATGCGCTGTCCAATGGCCGAGTTCGTGATAAGCCGTACAAAAATAATCGCTCGCGCTGAAAAATGTTTCGCGTGGCGGCATCCGAATGTAATCTTCGGTGCGGGAATAGAAGGCTTCACCGCCGCCCTCGACAAAACGCGCGCCGGTGGCGGCGATCAACGCCTCTGCGTCGGGCAAGGTTTCAATTTCGGAAACGGGGCGCGGTGCGGGCCGGATGTGTTCGGGCAAGCCTTCGCATTGCTCGATATTGAAGACGGTGAAGCGTTTGAGAAAGGGAATCGCGGACGGGTCTTCGCCTTTCTCCGCCGCGCGCTGGCGCTCGGCGCGGGGCACGAAGCTGTCGGCGTAGCAGATGGAAGTTCCGCGTTCGCCCTTGCGGACATTGCCGCCCAATGCGAGAGCTTGACGGAAAGTCAGCCATTCCTGCGAAGCAAAGCCGCACTTGATGAGGGCATTCCAAAGAATGAGAATGTTGATTCCCGAATAATGCTTGCGCGTGGCGGCACTGCGCGGCAGGCCCAAAGAAATTCCGGCTGCCGTCCAAGGCTGCACCCACGGAACGCAACCCTGCTCAAGCTCACGTACGATGCGTTCGGTCACTTCGTCATAAAGGCTGACGCGGCTTTCGCCGTTAGCGTTCTGCTGATGGGTCTGGCTCATGCGGTTCCTCCTGCTCGATCTCGCGCGCCATTCCCCGGAAGATCCCATGGTGGTGACGCGGCTCGGTCCAAAACCTCGCGCGCCTGATCCCGTGAGTGGGTGGGCGGCGAGATGCGACCGGAGAGGCCCGCTGTATGAGGCGGGCCGCACCCGAAGGGCCGTAACGAAG